>NZ_JBUEQF010000009.1:0-166624 GCF_054979605.1 Rhodococcus sp. AZ1 | reverse complement strand
CAAACGCGGACCACTAGGGCGTGTCTCCAAATAGCTTGATCCAGCAGATACAGGCCTGCAGCACAGTCGCTGCGCGGTAGGTGATGGCGAGTTTGTCGTCGAGGGTGGCCAACCCTCGCCATTGCTTGGTCATGCAGAACGAGCGCTCGACGACGTTGCGGTTGGGTTCCGACTCGACGTGCGTTCAGCGGGTTGCAGAGAAAGTTGATCCCAGAAGTGAGCGTTGCCTGATCGGCAAGAATCGCATCGACGAGGGCAACCCAGAAGCAACGGTTAAAGTCGGCTCCTCTAAGAACTTCTTTGAACTTTTCGGGGTAAACGCGCTACGGAGCCGCGTCAAATCGTCTCAGGTACACTGGACGAATGCTTCGGACAGACCAACTGTTTCAGGAATTTCGCGAACTCGGAATAGTGCCTGGCGATTGCATAATTGTGCACTCGTCGTTATCCAGCTTGGGCAACGTGGAAAATGGGGCGAACGGGCTTTTGGGCGCACTCCTGACCGCAGTCGGCCCAGACGGAACCATAGTCGTGCCCACGTACACCGGATCGGTGGTAACGGACCCCTTTCCAGGAATCTGTGGGTCGCCACGCACCGAGATCCAGCTGGCCCGTGACCGTATTCCGCTCTTCGACGACCTTATGCCGACCGGAATGGGTGCGCTGCCATCAGCAGTCCTCGCTCACCCAGCACGATATCGCAGCAAACATCCACAGGCATCGGTTGCTGCGGTAGGAGAAATGGCATCTGAGGTTACGACCAAGCAAACACTTTCGTTCGCGCTGGGCATAGATTCTCCGTTTCAAACCCTCTACGACATGGGAGCACGGATTCTTCTGATTGGCGTAGTACACAATCGAAACTCATTTCTGCATCACGCAGAGTCTCACGTTTCGGCCCGACGCATCAAGATGCGTCGCTTCCCCTACCTTGTTGACAATGAACGAGTTTGGGTCGAAACGCCCGACGGCGCGGACGACAATGACACATTCTTCCCACTGGTGGGAGACGAGTTCGACCTGATGGGGAAGACGCGTATCGGCAAGATCGGATTAGCCGAGTGCAGACTCTTGCCTGCGCGCGCGTTGACGGATTATGCAGTTGAACGGCTGGAGCAACTTCTTTCAGGTCAAGGGTAGCTCTCGGTCTCACCCTGTTTCGCACGAGATCCGTCAGCTGCTGAGCTTCGTTCCCCTAGTCACGAGGCCCGCTGCCAAACTGATCAATCCAGCCAGAATGAATCCCCAGTAGATCTCATCGACCTGCACGAATCCCGCAATTGCTAGGCCCAGGGATGCCAAAGCGATTTTAATTCCCGCCATAGTGGGGAACACCGAAAATCGAAGGTCTTCGGGCGATGCTTCTCTCCTTACAGCGAATGCACATGATCAGCGAGCCGCTCCCGACACATCCTCGCCGGACGATGGTAGGTCCCCTCGTCGAACTTCGTCGGTGCAGCCATACCGGCATTCTCATGGTGCGATCATTGTCGCCTCCAGACTCAGGATGGTTCACCCCGCGATCGCGCAGCGCATGGCCGCGGCAAGTAGGCGCTGGCCGCTACGTAGTTTGCTGACCGTGGTCTGCGCAGCTGGCACTTTACTGGTTGGATGATCGAGGAGCGACTAGGCAGGCCGCGGCGGCAGCGCAGGTCATGCCGAGAATGATCGCTCGGAAGGGTGCGGCGGCGGCGAGTCCGGAACCGATTGCGATGAACAAGGTTTGGGGGAGCATCATGAGCATGTTGGCCGCGGCCATCACCCGCCCGCGCCTCTCTGGTGGGGCGGCGTCCTGAAGGTAGGTCATGACGCCGACCGATAGCAGCGCGAACGCCCCACCGAGCGCGACGCAGGCGAACGCGACTACCGGTGTGGAAGGGACCGCGAACAAAATTGTGGACACTGCGCAACCCGCGGCGGCTATCTTCATCGCCCCGAGTGGGCCTAGTCGTCCGACGACGCGACCGGTGAGCGCGCCCAGGACAGCGGCCCCGATGCCTTGGGTGACCAGCAGGACGCTGACGAACGCGGCGGGTTTGTCCAGTCCGAGGGTGACGACCTGGAAGATGATTGGTTCGAACACACCGATGGCCGCGTACAGGATGGCCAGTGCGAGTGAGGTGCGAAGCATCGTGCCGGTGGTGAGCAGGAATCGCAGGCCCGCAAGGGATTCGGTGAAGATGTTCGGGCTGGGCGGGGCAAGGCGCTCGGGTTCGGGTAGGAACCACAACAATGTCGCCGAGAGAGCGAAGCTGGCGATGTCGATGAGGATGACGGCAGTGGCCCCGTGCCAGGCGTACAGGCCCGCACCGATAAGCGGGCCGATGATCGTCATGACCTGGCCGCTGCTGACGATGATGGCGTTTGCGCGTGGGCGGACTGGTGGCGGCAGTATGTCGGCGAGCAGGGCGCCGCGGGCGGCATTGAACAGCGCGCCGCCTGCGCCGTAGCAGACGGTGACCGCGAACACGATCCACACCTGGCTCGCCGAGTGCACCAGCAGTAGAGGCAGCAGGTAGAGGGCGCCGGCGGCTTGAGCAGTGATGCTGACGGTGCGGCGGGAGAACCGGTCGCACAGCCATCCGGTCAGCGGGGCGGCCAGGACAGGGAGTCCGTAGGCGAAGAACACCAGCCCGGCAAGCGCAGAGCTGCCGGTGAGCTCCTTGACCCAGATGCCGAGCACCAGCGCGAGCACGCGGTCGCCGAACAGCGACACCAGCTGACTGCTCAGCAGCAGCCGGAACTCCACAAGCCGCCACGGCGACAGTGTCTGCGCTGCAGAGGATTTGTTGTTCCCATCGAGTGCGTTCATGTAGTTGTTCGCCAGTCGGAGACTGTCAGCAGGGCCTGGTCGGGGTCGACGTTGTCGCGCAGCGCGGACAGGCGGGAATCGGCTGTGCGGCTCGCCATCCTCTGCATAAGGCGCGCGAGGAGCGTCGCGTCCTCGTCGTCGGTGGACGGTAGCCCAATGTCGGTGAGTGCCTGGTCGATGGCCAAGTCGAAGTGGCGCTTCACCGAGATGGTGTCAAGCCGGTTCACGCCGAGGGTCAGGTGTAGGGAATGGTCGTGGTCACCGGCCGCGGCGCGGTGCGCGGCACCGCGGGGCAGGTACATAAATTCCCCGGCGGTCATGGTGTGCGGGTGCAGCGACTGTTCGGGCGAGTCAGCGGCGCCTTCGGTCCATCCGCTGGCAGGGGTGGCTTGTTCAGTTTCCCAAATCTTGGTGCCCTCGGTCTGTAGGATCAGCAGGTCCTGGCAGTCGCGGTGCAGTGGCAACGCTTGTCCGCCCGGGGGGGGTGAGGAAGGCGCCTGCTTCCACGTATGCGCCGTCGAAGGACCGGCTGACCTGGTGACACAGCCGTGCGACGGGCGGATACCACTCCTCCAGGCGGTTCAGCACGATCGTGGCGCCCTGCCGGTACAGCTTGGCGGCGCGGGCGGGATCGATGAAGCCTGGGACGGGAGTCGCGCCGGCATCGCGGGCTCGAATGTAGCTGCTGGCCGGGATCGCCGAGCCGGTGCGGCTGAGTTTGATGTAGGGGAATCGGACAGCGCTGCAGAGTAGGATTTGCTCGATATCGCGGATGGTGAGCAAACTGGCAATCCGCGGATCGGCGATGGATCCGTTGGTACGTCTCTGCTGCCAGTGCTTCGATCGGAATGCGTCGGGGTCGGCGACGATCGCCGCGAGACCACAGTCGAGTGTGTCGGTCATGGTGCGCTCCTGGGCGGGCAGAGGGTACGTCGGGTGGTCACGCGTTCCATTATCGCCCTAACGATTCGCATACTTACGGATTGTCGGTCGGCGCGCGCCTCGTACCACATCCAGTTAAAAACGGGGTTGACTTCCAGGAACACGGCCTGGTCTTCGTCGAGGAAGGCGTCGATGGCGCACAGATCGAGCCCGCAGGCCGAGGCCAGCGCGAGGAACTTATCCCGCTGGTGGGCCGGCAAATTGTAGGGAGTCACACGCACGCTGGCGGGCGCGCGCCAGCGGTCGCTGCTGTTGGCGTGCGAGACGAGAAAGGTGACGACGGTGTCGTCAACGACATACACGCGGACCTCTATGCTTGAGCGGACGCAGGCTTGCGCAACGACCGGAGCCAGCTGTCGCGGCAATGCGCGGTCGACGAGATCGAGGGCCACTGGACTGACAGTATAGATTGTTCCCGGGTCAGGCTCGACATCGTGTGTCGACACGGTTTTGAGGATCGTCGAACCTCGCATGGAATCGAGTGTGTTCGTAATGCGGGTCGCTGGGACTTCGAATCCACAACGCTGAGCGGTTAGCAACTGCGTGAGGGTATCGATGCTCTCCGGTGTGGCGCCAGAGTTCAGTATCTTGCCCTCGAAAGCGGTACGCAGGACATCAACGAAGGCTCGCCATTCATTTCGCGCGAATTCACGAGTAATCGCGCCGCCAACGCCGCCGACGGCTGCCGGGGTGAAGTACCGCAGGAACACAACGTGAGGGTCGATTGGCCGACCGTCAAGCAAGACCTCGACTTTCGTGCCGGTAAGGCCGACCTCCAGCGCGGGGGGATAGTCGATCTCGATACGATGGGCCGCGATACCGACTGCACGCAGAGCCCTTACGAGGAACACTGCCTCACGATCGGCGGCGCGAGTCAGGATCAGGACGTCGACCTGCTCCTGGATCGGCTCGGCAGAAGCTTCCCGTGTTAGGGCGGTCGCCGGGGAGCGTGGGGTGAGTTCCTGGTCAAGCAGGCGTAGATCGTGGGACGCATTCATGGGTTTTGCCTGGACGGAAAGAAGGCGGGGTGAGACTGGTAAGGCCACACCCCGCCGTCCTCATCCCAGGTGATTAGAAGCCGAACTTCGGCTCCGGACCCAGGAAGTCCTCGAGGGCCAGGAATTCGTCTAGAATTCCGAGAACGACCTTGTCTGACTGAACGGACATTGCATTTCCTTTCATTTGGGTTATCCCTTGGGTGGAGATTGAGGCCGATGAGACGACGATGTCCTCTCGTCTGACTACTCTGGTAGGGCGCTTTCTGGCCAGTCCGGACCAATTAGTTTGCGCCGGAAAAAAGTGGCCGCAACACAACGTTTCCGGTGATGTTTGACAGTTCCGGGTGATTGCCGATCGGGGTCGTTCCGGACAAGATATCCCGGAGGTGGTTGCGCGACTCGGGCCGGATGTGCGGGAGGTGACCCGCACCAGAGAGCTCGACCACCAGCCGGCTTGCGGCCTCGGCCGGGGTTTCGGTCGCGAACTCCTGGCCGAGGTGGGTCAGAATGTCTGGCGAGCGGGGCAGGTTCAGTATCAACGCGAGGAAGAACTGCTGCTCGGGAGAGTCAACCTTCGGCAGTAGCAGCCGGGTTGTCAACCGGCGCAGTTCTTCTCGCGAAACGGCGGCCAAGTCGTCGGCGAACTCCGGATGCAGATCCATTGCGCGGGCGAGGGAGCGTTCGTACAGATCCTTGTCGCGCACCACGGCTGGCATCTTCAAGTAATCTAGAGACTCGGCTACGCTCGGGCGTTTCGGCAACAGCGATTCTAAGCCTTGCCGCAATAGGTCCGGCGAACCGGACCGTGCCAGCACTTCGACCAGGCGGCGCTGCCGGGTACGCCGATCGCGGTCCAGGGAGGGATCCACTGCGACGCATGGGGGAAGATAATTCAGCTGCGTGCCGCTGTCGCGATCCTGGTGGGTGCGAATCACCATGGTGATGGTCGGCTGCGAGACGTGGAAGTTGGCGTGGATGAAGCGGGGGCCAGCGTGGATGCGCCGCACAGCGCCCTCTTCGAGAATCTCCGAGCCGCGGAGCCGCAGCTCGCCGAACAAGAGCTCCTCTTGTACCGCGACGCGGGGATCGAACTCGTACTCAACGTGGACGCTGCGGCCGCGCAGGACCGCGAAAGCGCCGCTGAAGGAGTGCTGGTGGATGCTCGTGGAGCCGCCCAGCCACACCAGAACCTCGACGCGGAAGCGATCGTTGGAGAATACCCGCAGGTCGAAGTCGGAGAATCTATATGAAAGATCAAGGTGTTGGTTATGGTTGATAAGCAGATCGCTAAGCTCCATTGCGGGCGCCTGAGCAGCGGCTGCCTCGGCGATCACTGGGAAGACCTCAGGGTCATAGTTGCTTCGCTTCCAGGCGCTATCGATCTGGACGCCCATCGACGAGAAGGCGCTAGTTTTCGCGCTTGCGGCGACTTCCACAATGACCTCCCAGCGGACAGTTTAGCTTTGGTTAACAAGCACTTTCAGCTCTGTCAACGGCAGGATCGAACGCAGCACCGCAGATCATGCAAAGGGACTGTGATCCGTCCCGGCGTTTCCGGAGGGCTCATTGCGTGAGTGCCTCCTCCGGGTTGAGGGTGCGCGTGCAATCGTAGTGGAGTTGCTCGGCGTGGTCGGGGGTGAGGTCATGGCAGTAGCTGTGGGGGCGTTCGCGGTTGTAGAACGCGACCCACTGTGCGGTGGCCAACGACAATTCCGCGACTCCGGGGTACCGAGGGCCGTTGTCGACGAGCTCGTTCTTGTAGTCGGCGTTCACCGATTCGGCGAGGGCATTGTCGTAGCTATCGCCGACCGTTCCGATCGACGCCGCGATGCCCTCCTGCGCCAAATGTTGCCCGAACGCGATCGCCGTGTACTGACCAGGTTCAACCGGTCGACGCACCACCCCAAGCGGCGGAGGGGTTTTCGATGGGACGAGCACCGGGATGGGCAGCGGCGCTGACGGGGCGCGCGGTGATGGTCTCGCCGGGACGACCGCCTGTGCGCCGGGATCTCGAGAGAGCGTTCTGGACCCAGATCGCGCGAGGGCTCACCAGTGAGGACGCGGCGGTCGCGGTCGGCGTGTCGGGTCCGGTGGGCTCGCGGTGGTTCCGCAATGCTGGCGGGATGCCGACCCTCGATCTGGCCCCGATGTCGGGGAGATATCTGTCGTTCTCCGAGCGCGAAGACATCGCTGTGATGCGAGCCGAGGGAATGAGCATGCGTGCGATCGCCGACAGGCTCGGGCGGTCACCATCGACGATCTCGCGGGAGGTCCGCCGCAACGCCGCCACCCGAAATGGAAAACTGGACTACCGTGCGTCGGTGGCGCAGTGGAAATCCGATCTCGCCGCCCGACGACCGAAAACCGCGAAACTGGTTGTCAACGAACGGCTCCGACGTTACGTCCAAGACAAGCTGTCCGGTGTGTTGTGTGACGACAACGGTGACGTCGTCGGCCCGGCCACCGCGTGGAAGGGCCGAAACAAGCCACGGCGAGCGGATCGAAGATGGGCGAACGCGTGGAGTCCGGAGCAGATTTCGAACCGGTTGCATGTTGACTTTCCCGACGACGACTCGATGCGCATCTCGCACGAAGCGATTTACCAAGCGCTCTACATCGAGGGCCGAGGCGCGCTCGAACGGGACCTTGTCGCGTGTCTACGGACCGGGCGGGCGTTACGGAAACCGCGAGCACGGGCGAAGAAGCTGCGCACCGGTTTCATCACCGACGAGGTGACACTGGCTGCGCGCCCCGAGGAGGTCAACGACCGCACTATTCCCGGGCACTGGGAGGGCGATCTGATCATCGGGCTCAATCGGTCTGCGGTCGGCACCCTGGTCGACCGAACGAGCAGGTTCACCATACTGCTGCATCTACCGCGAAAGGACGGATACGGAGCGGCGCAGCCGATCAAGAACGGGCCGGCGCTCTCCGGCTACGGATCGGAGTCGGTCCGCGATGCACTCGCGGCCGTGCTGTCGCCGCTCCCGGCACATCTGCGCAGGTCAGTGACGTGGGATCGCGGGAAGGAACTCGCCCGGCATGCCGAGCTGACCGCGGCGACGGGAACCAGGGTGTACTTCTGCGACCCGTACAGCCCCTGGCAACGCGGTACGAACGAGAACACCAATGGATTGCTTCGGCAGTACTTCCCGAAAGGAACCGATCTCGCTCGCTACGAGTATCGGCAGATTCAGGCGGTTGCCACCGCACTGAACAACCGGCCTCGCAAAGCGCTCGGATGGAGAACGCCAGCGGAAGTGCTTGCAGAGCAGCTAGAGTCGGCACCACGACGCGGTGTTGCGACGACAGGTTGAATCCGCCCTGCGATCCAGCATCGGAGTGGTGTACCAATCCTGTTGCAGTGAAGGCGAAGTCGTGTCTGCGACGGGTGAACAGGGCCTGCTCGAGCACACCAGAAACCAACGGTGTGGCCTTGGTCGTCATCACTCGCCAGCCGAGGATCCGCCGGGAGTACACGTCGACGACGAACGCGGTGTAGACGGACCCCGACAACGTCCAGCAGTAGGTGAAGTCAGCGACCCACCACTGATCCGGGCGGGTCGGAGCATTCCACTGCCGGTCGATCAGATCCGGGTGCCGCGGCACCCGATCATCGCGCTGCGTGGTGACTGTGCGGCGCTTGCCGCGCACCACGCCGGCTGCGCCGCAGATCGCCATGAGCCGCCCGACCTGGTCACGCCCGACGTCGTGACCAGCGCGTTACATCGCATGCCACATCTTTCGGACCCCATAGAGGCCCCGGTTGGCCGTGTACAGGTCGTGCACGGTGTTCGCGGCGTAGGCCTCGCACAGCGCCGCCGCCGAAACGCGGCCGCGGTTCTTGACGGCGTAACAGGTGGACTCCGGCGATCTGCACCTCGTGCTCGGTGAGCACCCGGCAGATCGGGTCGACCCCGAACTCTTCCCGGTGAGCGTCGATGTACTCGACGATCACCGGGAGTCGGCGGTCGACCTCCGCCGCGGCGAAAAACGCCGACGCAGTCTTCACAATCTGATTGGCCCTGCGTAACTCGGCGTTCTCCCGACGCAACCTCGCCGCCTCGCCCGCCACATCGGGATCAGGCTCGACATCACCGGCCGAGCCGACTGGAACGCCCTTGTCGACCCAGTTCCGCAACGTCGCGGGATTGATATCGAGCAACGCCCCGACATGCTTGCGGGCACCGAGTTTCGAATCACCCTCGGCGAGGCGGTCGCGGTACATGCCCACCGCCCGCTATCGCGACGTCTCGTCGTACTTCCGTGGTGCAGCCATACCGGCATTCTCCTGGCGAGATCACGGTCTCCACCAGATCCAGGACGGTTCATTCAGAGCGTCGACGAAGGCTCATGCTCGTTGTCAGTATGTGGGCGGGGAATGCGTTGTTAGCATGGTGGTGTGGCTGAAGCTCTCAAGTATTCGGTGGTAGACGGTCAGAACCGCAGCATTGGCGTGCGCGTGGCCGATGGCCAGATTGGTGCGGCGGCAGCGGCTGATGCTGGCGCGGTGGTGCGTCGGGTCGCGGGTGATCGTATGCGATCGGGGGTACCGATTGGTACGCGTGAGGCCGGCGAGCTGGAGCTGACGGTCAATGGAGATGTGGTGCCACTGTCGGCGGGCAAAGGCCGATTGTCGCGGCGGTCATTTCGGGTGGCGTTTGAGTACTGCGGCGCAGATTATGTGTTCGGTCCAGTGACTGATGATGAGAGTGCGTTGTCACGCGGCGGGGCGGAGTTGGCCAGGTACTTCATCAATGCCGACGATCAGGTCGAGTTCTTTGACGATGGTGCGCAGACGCCTACGGCTACGGAGTCGGCGGTGGGCGTGACGCTTGCGGCGGCGTTTGGCTGCGGTGCGATGCACGGGTTTGGTGCATTCGTGGAGGCGTTGGTCAATGGGGCTGGTCAGACGTAGGGCGTGCTTTGTGTGGTCGCTGTGGTGTGGGTGAGCGCAGCGTGGATGCGCAGAGCTTCAGCCAGTGTGTCGGCGAAGCCGTGGGTGGCCAGACGCCCTGCGGTGTTGATGACGAGTTCGATGTCGACGCCATCGGCGCTTAGGTGCCCGTATGCGGCCAGTATGTCTGCGGCGACGTTGTTGGGTGTCCCGACGTGGACTAGCCCGGCCGCTCGAACTGCGCGGATGGATGAATACGGCTGCGTAGGTGCGACGTCGAGACCAGCGTTGACAAGCATCGCGCTGTAGTGGGGCGAGGCAAGGTGCGCACCGACGGAGTCGAGGATTAGCCTGTCGGGGTCAACCGCGATGCCGCAGCTGGAGTCGAACGCGTAGACGATGATGACGAGTCGCGGTGGAGCGGCGCGTCCAGCGGCGCCGGCCAGTAGCGCTGGTGCGAGCACCTCGGCGAGATAGTGGGGTGGGCAGAGCACAGTGATCGCGGCGTCGGCGCATTTGCCGGCGACACGTGCCATGTGTGTGCGCATTACCCCGAAACCCAGCGTGTAGGGCCGCGTGTCGGCAGAGTAGAGGTACTCATATTCGGTATGCACTGCGCGGGCGAAGTCGCGCACCGCGTCTGCGCCGCGTGGTGCTGGCCCGGTGTGGCCTGCGATGGTGTGCCAGTGCGCGATGAGGTCGGGGTGGCCGTGGCCGATGCCGATGATCGGTGGTTCGGCCGAGAGCGCGCTCAGCGAGTGCGCGTGCGCCGCGACCGCGGTGGGTGTGTCGGCGGGGTACACCGATACTGCTGTGCCGAAGCTGAGGTGGGGATGGCGGGCGGAAAGGTAAGAAAATGCCTGCCAGTGACTGATTCGGAAGGAATGCCCACTCCATAGCCGCCCGCGGTAGCCCGTTGCGGCGAGAGCGTCACTGATGCCGTCGAGATCTGTTCGTGTACTGGGCATCCCGGGAAGCATGACGGATGCGGTGATACTCACGCGGATTGGTCCTAGCGGTAGTTGCGGGCTTGTTGTTCAAACATGCGGGCGTAGTGTCCGCCGGCGTCGTGTGCGAGGGTGTCGTGGTCGCCGTGTTCGATGAGTTCGCCTCTGTCGAAGACCAGGATGTGCATGGCGCGCCGTACCGAGGAAAAGCGGTGCGAGACGAAGATTCGCGTTGCTGTGGCGAAGTTGGTGTCGAACTGGGCGAAGAACTGCTCTTCGGCGAGCGGGTCGAGGGCGGCGGTTGGCTCGTCGAGGATGACCAGGGGGGCGTGCGAGAATACGGCGCGGGCGAGGGCGAGTCGCTGCCATTGCCCGCCGGATAGTTGCTTTCCGCCCGAGAACCGGCGGCCCAGACGGTCGTCGAGGGTGATGCCGTGTCCGGGAGTCGCGATGTCGAATCCAGCGTCGCGTGCAGCGGCGTGTTGTGCGTCGCGCTCGTCGAGGCGTTCGATCGCGCCGAATCCGATGTTGTCAGAGACCGATAATTCGTAGCGCACGAAGTCTTGGAAGATGACCCCCAGCTGTTGATAGAGGGAGTGTCGGTCGTAGTCCTGGATGGGGACGTGGTCAATGAGGATTGTGCCTGCGGTGGGTTCGTAGAGCCGGGACAGGAGTTTGACGACGGTGGTTTTGCCCGATCCGTTAGCGCCGACGAAGGCTACGGATTGTCCCGCGGGAATGGTGAAGGAGACGTTGCGGAGGGCGTCGGCGTCGGTGTTGGGGTAGCGAAACGACACGTCGCGAAATTCGATGGTGGGTGCGGTGTGCGGAGCGTGCCGGGTGCCCTGGGGCAGGGTCGTTGGGGAGGTGTCGAGGAGGCGGAAGAGATTGGATACGAATAGGCCGCTTTCGAGCACCGTGGCGAAGCCAAAGAAGATGGCACCCATGGATGCCTGCACGATAGTGATGGCTTGCAGGTAGCCGGTGAGCTGTCCTACAGCATCCGCGGAGTTGGAGGCATTGAACAGTGCGGCAATGGCGGCGCCACCGGCGGCCAGGACGCTGATGAGCCCCAGGGCGGCGTAACGGCCCATGTGACGGCTGGTGGTGGCGGAGTCCTGGGCGAGGAACCGTTGGACCAGCGTCCTGTATCGGGCGCGGAAGGCGTCTGCGAGGCGGAATAGCCGCACCTCTTTGAAGCTCAGGTCTGTGGTGGTGAGCTGTTGGTAGTAGAGCTGCTCGCGCCGCTGCTCGGCGCGGGCGTACTCCAGGGCGAACATGTTCTGACCGAACTGTATTTGCGCGATCGCGCTGGGGATCGGGGAGAGTAGGACGATGATCCCGATCCACCAGTTCCAGGAGATGATCACTCCGGCAACTGATATGACGGTGATGGCTTCGCGGGCGACGTTGATGCTGTCGTCGAACAGTTGGTGGACGCGGGCACCGTTTGCTTCTTGGAAGGCGCGTTGCAGCTGGTCGTAGGTGTCGGCGTTCTCGAAGTCGGCCAGTTCGAAGCTCGCGCCCTTGTCCATGACCAAAGTGCTGATGGCGAACGACAGGCGTAGACGCAGTATCTGGTTGAGGTACTGGTTAGCTGAGCCGGCGAGGTGGGCAACGATGCTGACCGTGACTAGCGCGACCGCCCACCCCATCAGCGGCTGGGTGGAGTCCTGTGCACCGGTGGCCAACGCCGCGACCGTGCCTACTGCGCCGGCGATGACGGCCACTTGAATGGCGGGGACGATTCCGGTGATCACCGTTGTCGCCACCAGTAACAGAGTTCGGATCGGGCTGATGCGCCAGATGAGTACGACAATGCGCCACCACACCGCGGCGCGGTGCCGCGCGCTGGGTGAGGTGGCATCGGTGGTGGCGTCGATCATGCGTCGGGGCGACCTTTCAAGGTGCGGGTGAGGTGAGCGATGAGCGCATAGACACTGTTCTCCGCGTCTCGGTCGACACCGATGATGCGGTTGACGTGCATGTGGATAATGCTTCCGCGGATGTCGTCGGGGGGCGCGGTGGTGGGTTCCTGGGTCAGCGTGGCGTTGAGGTGCCGCGCGCTATCGACGAGATGCGCGCTGTGTTCGGTGAGCCAGTGGTGCAGGGCGGTGCCGGCGTTATCTGGTATGCGGTCCCAGGGCCGCAGCAGTTCGGCCAGTACGGGCCCGTGGCCACGCAAGAGTTGTCGTGTGTGGCTGGTCGGGGTGGTCTCGGTGGTGGGGTCGAATGCGAAGGCGGCCCCGTGTGCTCCGATCGCGTCGATGAGTGGCGCGGTACTGGCCAGGCAGGCCAGCCGCGTGGCGGTGTCGTGTCCGACTTCGGAGGCCAGGGTGGTGAGTGGGGTGCAGTTGAGTAGCGCGACCGCGAGGTAGCTGCTCGCAGCGAAGACCTTGACCGCGCCGGCCCAGGTCGCTTGCCCGCCGTAGCGGTGGTGCTCGGGGCGGAACGCAGGAGTATCCACGCAGGGTGATGGCGTGGTGCGCGCAAGGTGCGCACGGACTTCGCCGACCGCGTGGTCGCGTTGTGCGTCGTCAGGTAGGTGTAGGCGTATCCGCAGGTGATGGCCGCCGCTGTCGATGTAGCGAATGTAGAACCAGTGATCGACAATGCCACGCTCAACGAGGTCGGTAAGCGGCCCGTTGGCCAGCGCGTCAAGCAGCGAAGGGTGGTCCTGCGGGGGGCTGTAGATGTGCAGCGAACGCCATTGTTCGCCGATTGCGTCGATGTTGATCGACTGGGATTGCCGACACCCTTCCGTCACGGTGGGCAAGTGCAGAAGTGGCGTGGTCGGCCGGGGTGGGGTCGCTGTTACTGGGAGGACCAGTTCGTGTTTGTACCGGTGCCGATGGTTGCAGTTGGTCACTGTGGGTGATGTGGTGGTGTCGAGGTTCTCCTCGAGCCAGACCCACCCGGCCGGCTCTGCGGAGGACTTGTGCAGCCGCTCAGCGGCTTGCAAGAGCGCTGGGGCATCGTCGCGGCGCACAGTGAATCGTGAATCGGCCGACGCGACTGTCACGAAGTCACCGTGGAATTCGCCGGCAGTGGCGATCGCGTCAATCTGTTGCAGTCGCGCCCTCGGGTCGCGGCGGCGGTCGGTCACTGCGGAGGGGAGGGTGACTTGGCGGCGCCGCAGAATTGCGTCTCCGGCGGTCACTCGGGGGAGACGTCTTATCCCGGCGAGGTCAGTGGGCCACGAGAAGCCGGAGGGCTCGGCGTAGCCGTCGTGGGAGACCTCGAGCATGAACCGCGCAATATTCGGCGCGAGCAGCGGGTTGAGCATGTGGTTCTGGTGGACGAACAGTCGCCGGTCGTGAACACCAGACCACAGAAACAGTCGTGACCCCGTGGAGCCGACGTAGATGTCTGCGAGCTCGATCGCCGGCAGGGTGTGAGAGCCGTTGGTGTCGATGGGTATTTCGTACCTGCGGTGGTGTGGCGCGGCAACGATGTTGATGGCGCGGTCGGAGGTGGGTTGGTAGATGGCTTCTGCATGTAGCGCCTCGGCGTCGAGGTGACTCTCTTCGAGTCGGCAGTAGTCGATCAGTGCGTCGGCGAATGGCCTGGTGAGCAGGTGGGCGAAGCGGCCGGTGGATCGGCCGCCGTAGGCGATGGCGTCTTCACGAAAAATGGGCTTTTCGGCGGTGTCGAGTTCGAAAAACACATCGAGGTAGGGGTACCAGGCCAGCTCCTTCTCCCGGGGGTCTCGGCGCTCTGCCCAGTGGTCGAGCCAGCCGTCGAGCACATCGACGGTTCCCCCGTCGCCGCGGCCGGCAAGATCGGCGGCCGCCATCGTCCAGGGCGACGGGTCGGTGATGGGAGCGATGGGTCCGCTGTAAGGCGATTGGCGCAGCGGGTGGAGGTAGGACTCGGGGGGACCCAGTCCGCCGCTGTGTTCGCTCAGGAGCTGCACTATGGGGACGAGGCTATTGGCGCCGTAGCGATCGTCGAAGGCGTCGCGATAGCGGCGCAGAATTTCGTTGTGGCCTGGGCGGAGCGTAGCGATGGTGAGCAAGATGTCGCTGGCCGTGGCGACCCGGCGGGCCGCACTCGCAGACAAGGTTGCATCGGTGGTCGCGAGAGTGCAGTCGGCGTAGACCGCTACCTGCGGTGTGTTCGTGGTGGGCGTGTTGTCGCGGATGACGCGTACGTGCGCGCGGATCGTGCTCAACACCTCGGGCAGGTCAGTCGTTTCATCGATGCTGTAGGTGCGCATTTCGGCCTCAGCGTGATGGTGAGGGGTCAGTGCCGTGGCCAGGGTGTCCAGGCGTTGTCTCGGTGTAGGAACTTCACGCAGGAGCATGCCCTGGGTGATGAGGCTGTTGACGAACGTCGCAGCGTCGCTGCGAGTGGTCGAGAACTTCTCGGCGATGTGTGCAATGACCTGGTCGAGGGGGGCTGGTATCCGACAATGGTCAACGATGCTGCGCACAGCCGGGGTGGCGGCCACCCGAATAGTTTCGGACTTACGAGACGGGGTCGGTCCGGGACGCTGAAAGTATGCCGCTGCCGCAGTCCACGCCACCGTCGGATTGGCATACACCGTGTCCGTACCTGCGGCGGCGTCTCGGGATTGGGCGAGTGTGTAGAGCAACTGCGGATCTGGTGCAACAGACACCCGATCAATGACGTGGTCATCGAGCATGATCGATGAGCTCGTATCGTTGTCTCGCGAGACCGATCCAAGGGCAATTCCTGCGGTGAGCCCGAACGGGGTCGCTCGGGTCACGACGCGAGAGGCGTAGCGACGTACCGTGTCACCGAGCCTGCGATCCTGGTGAGCTGTAGTGCTGTGCGTGGTCGCCGCGTCGATGGAGGTGCTGGCGATCATGAGCGCGGTGTGTGCCAGGGGTGTATTGCGCAGGATCGTCAGTGGATCATTACTGTCGGAGATCGCGTGCGCCTGTCCGACGGAGATTGTTGACGCGCGTAGGAGAAAGATGCGCCCGGGCGTGTAGCAGCCCATAGTCATGAGAGTTCTCCCTGCTGCGGTGTGGTCAACGGCGATGGAGCGAAGGCGTCGATCCATAGCGGCCGGTGCCGGCAGATGGCGGCGAGAAGGGTTAGGGCTACGCCGGCGGCGCCGTTGAGAATCGACGGGTCGTCGACGGGTTGGTGTGTACTGTCCACGTCGTGCACGGCGAGAGGCAGGGTGGGCTCGACACTGTCGATCAGTCGCTCGAGAAGCAGCTCAATAGTGGGACGCAGTGCGTCTCGTAGAGCCACGCGCCCGGCCGATACGACCAGGAGAACAAGCAATACACCAGCAGTGCCGTGACAGAGGGTGGGTGCGATGTGGCGGCTTTCGGGTTCGGCGACCATCTTGAGCAGTGAGTGAATGTGCTCGTCGTGGGCAGCCCGCTCCTGGTCGCTGCCGCGGTGCAGAACATGGTGACATGCCTCGGCGGCTATGAGGCAGCCCGGAGATCCGTAACACCAGCCGAGCTGCGGTTCAGTTTGCGAGGCCAAGGATTGTCTGGTGTCGGTGTGGATGAAGTTGGGCCAGAACAGCAGTCCGTCGGAACGCGGGCGCGCTTGGCGGAGGAGCCAGTCGTAGCACCGGGCGAGGTCGTCGCGCGCACCCGCAGGCTCAGTGGAGGACCCCATGGCCGCAGCGGTGAGCAGTCCCGGGTAGCCGTGCGCATAGCCCAGGTCGATGGTTGGGCCGCGTCCGAGTGATGAAGTGTCGTCATCGACCTGCACGCCACGACCATGGGGAACCCGCAGCACGGCGAGGACTGCGTCAACGTCTGCGCGGGCGGGGATATCGCTGTCTGGTAGCGGTGCGTGCTGCGCACGGAGGACGGTGAGCGCGGACGAGGCGCCGGTCACAACGTCATACCGCGACTCACTGTAGGCGGCACCCGCCGATGCCGAGACTTCTCGGGACAATGCCTCGCCCGTCTGGCGGAGTAAACGGTGGTGGAGGGGCAGGTAGCGCTCGTCGAGTGCCCCCAGCGTTCCCGCTGCGATCGCCATCCCAGCGGTGCCCACAAAAGCCGTACTGGTACTCAGCGGAACAACCGAGGTCCACCGCACCGCTTCGGACATCATGTTGCGGGCTACTTCGACCGACGTGGCATCGCCGGTGACCCGTGCGCACTCCGCGTGCAGCACCGCTAGGCCGGCGTGTCCATGCGACAGCGCAGGTGGATACCATTCATGCACGTGAGAAGATTGCTTAGCTGCGCGCGTCGCCATCGCGGCAACGCTGTCGACGTCGCAGAGCCGACCAGCGATCCGCTCTGCGGCGCTCCATGCGCGATCAGCGATCACGGTGTTCACCGCTCCGAACCAGGTGATGGCAGGGATGGTCAATCGCGTTGAACCCTTCGATTGGGGGTGGGATGCCGACTCGTCAGCCGCACCCCACCCTGGAGCAGAGGTAGTGCCACACGTTTGGACGTCGTTGACGTGTGGCACCACAGGCGCGTGAACCTGTTACCGGGTCAGAACGAGCACCCCGCGGTACAGGCACCCACCGTGGTGCACTTGCACGTCGTCTTCGTGCACACCGGCGTCTTCGTGATCAACGAGATCGTGAAGGCAGCCGGGGCTGCATCGACCGCACTGACCTGCACATCAAGGTTTAATGCATCACTCATGTTGCACTCCAATCTTCGCGAGTCGGACGAATCGATCTGATCCACCCGTGCTCTAAACTTAGTGATAAAAACAACATTTTCAAGCCGTTACCGCTCCTTTGTGTAAACATGGGCAGGTCTACGAGTACGCCCTCACCCACGTTGAACGCTTCGGGGTGTAGGGCGGGCTGTCGGCGCGTGAACGCCGCGCACTGTCGCGGAAGCGCACCGGACGTGCCGCGTCAGGACCGCCCGGGAGATATTGTCAAGACCTGTGGATGAGCGGAGTTCAGGCGGCCTCCTCGGTAGTTGAGGTGGCTGTGGTTTCGACGAGTATGCCCTTGTCGAAGGTGGCGCCGTTGCGGACCAGTTTCACCAGGTGCGGCGCGTTGACCGCCCGCCATTTCGCCTCTGCGGCCTCGATGAGCTTGTAGGCCATCGCGAGGCCGGCCGCGCGGGATCCGGGGCCTTTGGTGACCTTGGTCCGTAGCCGTACGGTCGCGAAGGTGGACTCAATCGGATTGGTGGTGCGCAGGTGTATCCAGTGTTTGGCTGGGTATCGGTAGAACTCGAGCAACACGTCGGCGTCATCGACGATCTTGGCCACGGCTTTCGGATACTTCGCGCCGTAGGCTTTCTCGAAGGCGGTGATCGCGGCCCGGGCACGGGACTCGTCTTCGGTGTTGTAGATTCCCTGCATCGCTTTGATGGCGTTGGGGTGCGCTGATTTCGGTAGTGCGGCAAGCGCATTGGCTTGTTTGTGGAATCAGCAGCGTTGCTCACGTGGTTCAGGGAACACCTCCCGGATCGCGGCCCAGAACCCGAGCGCGCCATCCCCGACGGCCAGGGCCGGCGCCGTCATGCCGCGGCGTTTGCACGAGCGCAGCAGATCAGCCCAGGACTCGGTTGATTCCCGATATCCATCAGCCAGGGCGATCAACTCCTTACGTCCGTCGACGCGGACCCCAATCATCACCAACAAACAGAGTTTCTCCTGCTCGAGACGCACTTTGAGGTGGATGCCGTCGACCCACATGTACACATAATCGGCGGTGATGTCGCGGTCGGTGAAGGCGGCAGCTTCTTTCTGCCACTGGCTGGTCAGCCTGGTGATCGTGGCAGCCGACAGCCCGGCGCACGACCCCAGGAACTGCTCGAGCGCGGGCCCGAAATCACCGGAGGACAGTCCATGCAGATACAGCAACGGCAGCACCGCGGAGATCTCCGGGCCCTTGCGTGCCCACGCGGGCAGGATCTTCGACGAAAACTTCTGACGCTCAACAGTGTCGGGGTCGACACGCTTGTCGTTGACTCGCGGGGCTGTCACCGCGACCGCACCGGCGGCGGTCATCACCTCACGTTCGTGGTGATAGCCGTTGCGGACCACCAGCCGGTGCCCGTTGTCATCAACCTGATCAGCGAACTGGTCGATACAGGCGGCGACCTCAGCCCGCAGCGCAGCGGCGAGCATCTGCCGAGCACCGTCACGCACGATCTCATCGAGGGGCTCGCTGCAGGAACTGGTGACAGTTCGGGTGGGTTAGGCAGCGGTCATCTCGGTCTCGTACTCGATGGGGGTCAATCGGCCCGGGCGGTCTTGGCGTAGTCGTCGGTGGTGGTCGCGTTCGATCCAGGTCATGATGGCCAGCCGGAGGTCTTGGCGGGTCTGCCAGGTGCGGCGGGTGTCGAGGACCGTGCGTTGAAGGATGGAGAGGAACGACTCCATCGCGGCGTTGTCGCCGGCGGAGCCGATCTTGCCCATCGAGCCGACCAGGTCATGGCGACGCAGCGCCCGTAGAGCGGCGTGAGCTCTCATCTGAGGGCCCCGGTCGGAGTGCAGGATGCAGCCGGCGACGTCTGCGGCTTCCCTTCTGTCGGCGGGCCACTGCGTGCTTGATCGCGTCGACCACGATGCGGGCCTTCATCGGTGACTGGATGGAGTAGCCCACGATCCGGTTGGAGTAGGCGTCCGTAGATCGCGCAGCAGGACAGCGTGCCTTCCAGGGCTGGAATCCTTTGGGCCTTGTGTTCGGTGATGTCCATCAGCCACAGCCGGTTCGGGGCGGTGGTGGTGAACAGGCGCGTGACGTGGTCCTCGTGGGCCGGGAGGTCGTCGCTCGTCTTGTGCTTGTTGCCGTTCTTCGGCTTGCCGTAGGAGGACCACGGCCCATTCGTCGAGCACAGCCGTCACGCGGTCCGGTACGCCATCGGGGTCCCGGCGCGGCGGGCGTCATCGGCCAGGACCCGGTAACCGGCGGTCGGGTCATCGACATGGGCTGCGGTCAGCGCTGCGACGCGGTGGGCGCGCAGCTGCGCGGCCGGGCCGACCGGACGAGCCGCCCACCGGTGGTAGGGCTGTCGGGCGAGCTCGAGGACACGGCATGCGACCGCGACCGGGACACCCGCTTCGGCAAGCTCGGCGACGAGCGGGTACTTCATTGCGGGGAGCCACCCAGCTTCAGATTTGCCTGCGAGAGGTAGGCGGCTGCCCGGCGCAGGACCTCGTTCTCCTGTTCCAACAGCCGCACCCGCTTGCGCAGCTCGCGGGTCTCGGCCTGCTCCTCACGGCTGGCACCGGGTCGCTCGCCCTCATCGATACGAGCCTGGCGCAGTCACTTCGACAACGTCATCGGGTGAACCCCGACGTCGGCCGCGATCTGCTCGAGGGTCACCCCCGGCTCGCGGCCCCGAGCGATCGCGACCACGTCATCGCGGAACTCCTGCGGATACGGCTTCGGCACCACGACATCCTTCCAGGCCGCCCCCTCGGGCAAGCCACATCAGATGTCACCAGTTCCTGCAGCGAGCCCCTTGCGCGGGCGAGCGTCGGCCGAGGATGATCGGCCAGAACGGCTCGCGCTCAACAACTTCCTCATGCCGCTTTAGATGTTGTGAGAAGCCGAACCCTTCGAAAGCTTGATCACCGACCCCTCCGGAACAGGGGTCGATTCGCCGGGCTGCTCACCCAACAGCTCGCCCATCGGAGTCACATTCTCGAGCACCTCGCTGGGCGCGATGTCGTGGCCGTCGGCGTCGTAGTAGTCGTACCAGGGCAGCCCGGCCTCGATGTACCGGTCGCAATCGATCGGCGTGGCCGGGGCGGGTTCGCCGGTGATCTCGGTCCACTGGTCTGCCGAGCACAGGTGTACCTGCACGGCCCACACACGTCCTTCGTCGTAGTCGGACACGGGCCGGTCGTCGTTGAAGATCTCCTGGGTCATCCGTCCGCCTGCTCCGAGCCCCATGCTCGGAGGACTTGCAAGACAGAAGGCCGCATCGCTGAAGTCACCCGGGTCGCCGAACTCATCCGCCGGCGGGGGCGCGTTCCACTCGGCCAACGCCGCTTCGGTGAGCCCGACGGCACGGAGTTGCACGCCGCCGTGCGTCTCGGAGCCGGTCACCTGGCCTTTGACGGTCAGGTCCTGGCCCAACGGCGCCGCCACGAACTGCCGGATGAATCCATCGCCGGCATTGATTCCGTCCAGCCACGGCTGGGCCGGGAGAGCGCAGTAATTCTGCGGCTCACTGGTCAACGTGTCGGCCCATTCGCCACCGCTGACCGCGCACACCCTCCCGATCCCGACTTGCAACGCTGCCGGTTCAGATGACTCGAAGTTCATCCACATTGCTTCTCGCTGATAGATCGGGATCATCACACCGCCGGTCTGGAGCCACTCCGCCGGCACGGTGCGCGGGAAGTCCCCGACCCGCCGGACAGGGAACGCACCGAAACCCGGCGGCAGCGGATGTATTCCGTCCTCGGGTATCCGCAGCGTGCGCAGAAACGTGATGCGCGCCGGGCCGAGCACGAGCGCGTTGTGTTCGAGGGTGATCTCCGTGGTCATCCGACCTGCCTCCTTGGTTGGTGCGGCCTGTCTACAGGAGCCCACCGACATACTTTGCCGACAGTGAACCGCACCGGCGTGTCCGGACGCTCCGCTCAGGAAAGTGAAACCATGGCACGAACCTGTGCGGTTCAGGGTGCGTCGCCTGCTTGAGTGCCTGATTCGAGATCGGGCGCGATTTTGCGGACGAAACCCTGTGCGCCAGAGGCGAAGAGGGCTTCGAGGAATCCGTCATTACCTCGTGCGCTCCTCAGCGATCTCGCGGCGAGCAGTGCGTATGGCCTCGTGGTAATCCTCTGCGGGAACGTCGTAGAGGCCACTCTCCTCGGCGTCGTCGACGAGAGCTTGCAGCGCCTTACGTCGCCAATACTGGCGTTGGCTGTGGATGGACCTACCCGTGTTCTCAGATTCGAACTCGAACACCGGCGCATGCCGGTCGGTATTCTTGCCTGGAATGGTCGCCACCGGGTCTGTCGTACCCCTTTGAGATCTGTCGCCGGGTGAGAGGGGACAGCGTGGCGGAGGGATCGGATGTCGACGCACTTGCGGACGCGTGCCGGGAACGGCTCGGTCCACAGTCCGAGTGGTTCCAGCCCGACGGATATCCGGACAGCCTGACGCTGTGCATTATCGACTCGATCCAGTCGACCGGTGCGTACTACTCGAGTGTTCGCAACGCCGTGAACCGCTACCGCTGTTGCGGTTCATGAGGTTGGTGACACGGTTAGGGCACCTCGGTGGAGGCGGGGGGGGGTCTTCCCGCGTTCTGCTGCTGCGGGCAGCGCCTGTGTTGTGGCGCCGTACCGCGTACGCCATGAGTAGAACCGCGAACAAAGCTCCAAGCGACACACCGAACTTGGTGGCCACCGCGGCACCACTCAGGGTGACGAAGGCCCCCAGCGCAACGCCGATAACCGCGATCAACACCGACTCGGCACGTCGCACTAACGGCGTGGGCCGCACGGGATCGGAAGCGACGGGACGCATCGGCTCGAGCGGTTCCATTTATCTGTCGCTTGTCGCCGCTGTTCGTCGCCAGTCGCCGCGGTCTCGCTAGCTGTCCTTCACCTTCGCCATGGCCAGCACGTCGAGGCGCTTGTCGAGCTCGGCCTCGGTGAGGGCGTCGCCGATCAACCCGCGGTCGATGACGGTCTGGCGGATGGTCTTCTTCTCCTTCAGCGCTTGCTTGGCCACAGCGGCGGCCTCCTCGTAGCCGATCGCCGAGTTCAGCGGCGTGACGATGGACGGGGAGGACTCGGCGAGGGTCCTCAGGTGCTCGACGTTGGCCGTGAGTCCGCTGATGCACTTGTCGGCGAACAGAACCGAGACGTTGGCGAGCAGCGTGAACGACTCGAGCACGTTGCGGGCCATCATCGGGATGTACACGTTCAGCTCGAACGCACCCGACGCGCCACCGAACGCCACGGCGGCGTCGTTGCCGATCACCTGGGCCGCGACCTGCGTAACAGCCTCGGGGAGAACGGGATTGACCTTGCCGGGCATGATGGAACTGCCGGGCTGCAGATCGGGGAGCGCAATCTCGCCGAGACCGGTGAGGGGACCGGAGCCCATCCAGCGCACGTCGTTGGCGATCTTGGTGAGCGAGACCGCGATGGTGCGCAGGGCGCCCGAGGCCTCGACCAGACCGTCGCGGGCAGCCTGAGCCTCGAAGGAGTCCTTGGCCGGGACCAGGGCGTCGACGCCGGTGGACTTGACCAGTTCCGCAACAACTTTCGCGCCGAAGCCGTCGGGAGCGTTCAGGCCCGTGCCGACGGCGGTGCCGCCGATGGGCAGCTCACCGAGACGGGGGAGCGTGGCCTGCACGCGCTCGATGCCGGCCTCGATCTGGCGGGCGTAGCCGCCGAACTCCTGGCCCAGGGTGACCGGCACGGCGTCCATCAGGTGCGTGCGGCCGGACTTGACCACGGTCTTCCACTCGGTGGCCTTCGCGGCGAGTGCGGTGTGCAGGTGCTGCAGAGCCGGTACCAGGGAGGTGACGGCCGCTTCCGTGGCGGCAACGTGGGTTGCCGTGGGGAAGGTGTCGTTGGACGACTGCGACATGTTCACGTGATCGTTGGGATGGACCTCCACGCCGTTGTTCTTGGCGATGGACGCGATCACCTCGTTGGCGTTCATGTTCGAGCTGGTGCCCGAGCCGGTCTGGAATACGTCGATGGGGAACTGATCGTCGTGCTTGCCGTCGGCGATCTCGGTGGCCGCGGCGATGATCGCGTCGGCCCTGTCGGCGTCGAGCAGCCCGAGATCTTTGTTCACCTGCGCGCACGCGGCCTTGAGCAGACCCATTGCGCGAATCTGGGTGCGCTCGAGCCCACGTCCGGAGATCGGGAAGTTCTCCACCGCACGCTGGGTCTGCGCCCGCCACAGCGCGTCGACGGGCACCTTCACCTCGCCCATCGTGTCGTGTTCGATCCGGTACTGCTGCTCCGAGCCGGTCATGTGTCGCATCCGCTTTCTCGTTGGGGTGTTCCGGGTGGTCGTATCGGTCCGGGTGGTCGTATCAGAAGGAGGGTGCCGCTCCGGCGTCGCCGTCGAAGTCCACCGACGAGTACTCGCGCAGCTTGTCGATGCGGTGGTAGGCGTCGATCATGCGCACGGTCCCGGACTTCGAGCGCATCACGATCGACTGGGTGTACGCGCCGCCGCCGGCGTAGCGCACACCGCGCAGCAGATCGCCGTCGGTGACCCCGGTGGCGGTGAAGAAGACGTTCTCGCCGGAGACCAGGTCCTCGGTGAGCAGAACACGGTCTAGGTCGTGACCGGCGTCGATCGCCTTCTGCCGCTCGGCGTCGTCGGTGGGCGCCAGGCGACCCTGCAGCGCGCCGCCCAGACAGCGCATGGCGCACGCGGCGATGATGCCCTCGGGGGTGCCGCCGATGCCGATGAGGAGGTCGGTGCCCGAATCGGGGCGGGCGGCCGCGATGGCACCGGCGACATCGCCGTCGGAGATCAGGCGAATGCGGGCGCCGGTATCGCGAATCTCCTGCATCAGACTCGCGTGGCGGGGGCGATCGAGGACACACACCGTCACATCGGACGCCGAGCCCTTCTTGATCTTGGCGATGCGTTCGATGTTGACCGCGACGGGAGCGGTGATGTCGATGAAGTCGGCGTAGTCGGGGCCCACCGCGATCTTCTCCATGTAGAACACCGCGGACGGGTCGAACATGGCGCCGCGCTCGGCGACGGCCAGCACCGAGATGGCGTTGGGCATGCCCTTGGCCATCAGCGTGGTCCCGTCGACGGGGTCGACGGCGAAGTCGACATCGGGACCGTTGCCGTTGCCCACCTCCTCGCCGTTGTAGAGCATGGGGGCCTCGTCCTTCTCGCCCTCACCGATCACCACGACACCGCGCATCGAGACCGAGCTGACCAGCTGCCGCATCGCGTCCACCGCGGCGCCGTCGCCACCCTCCTTGTCGCCTCGACCCACCCACCGGCCGGACGCGAGGGCACCGGCTTCGGTGACGCGAACCAGTTCGAGGGCAAGGTTGCGGTCGGGAGCCATGTGGGTGCGGGAGTCCGGGGTCGATGTCATGGCTGATGCATTTCCTCACGCTGAGAGGCCGGACGGCCGTGGCGGACACTGCGTGCATACTCTCATTGCCGACGCGAGAGCGATTGCGCAGGTTGCGCGCACCGGCGCGGCGGGGGTGGTTTCCCCGGAGTGTCGGCGGGGTGGTTTCCCCCGAGTGTCGGCGGGGTGGTTTCCCCCGAGTGTCATAGTGGAGTGGTGGCGGAGAAGAAACCGAGGATCCAGCAGAGCACCAAGGACATGGTGTGGTCGCTGATCCCTCTGGTCCTGGCGTGCCTGGCCATCGCGGCGATCGCCGGCCAGTGCTCGCTCAGCGCGGGAGGCCCACGTCAGGGGCAGGTCCCGCGTATCGACCTGTCCGCCACGCTTCGAGCGGATGCCGACATCCTGGCCTTCCCCATCCGTGAACCCGCGGTACCGCAGTCGTGGATCCCCAACTCCGCCACCCGCAAGGGAGTGACCGGGAACACGCAGATCAGCACGGTGGGCTTCGTCACCGATACCGGCTCCTTCGTGTCCCTGGGGCAGTCCGACGCGACCGAGCAGGACGTCGTTCGCTTCATCGCCGGCGACCAGCGCACGGCCACCGGAGCCGAACAGGTCGGCGCCCGCACCTGGGTGGTGTACGGCGGCGACGGCGTCGAACCGATCTGGGTTGCCGATCTGGGCACGGTGCGGCTGGCCGTCACCGGCTCGGGCACGCCGGAGCAGTTCACCACCCTCGCCGCCGCCGCGGCGAGCGCCTCGGCGATGTAGCGCTGCGTTCACTCGTTCGCAGCGCCTGTGCGCTCACTCGTTCGCTGTGAGCGCCCTTTCGATTCGAGCCCGCGCGCCCGCCAGGTGCTCCTCGCATCGCGCCGCCAGTGCCTCACCGCGCTCCCACAGGGCCAGCGACGCGTCGAGATCCAGCCCTCCCTGCTCGAGAACCTTCACCACGTCGACCAGTTCGTCGCGCGCGGACTCGTAGTCGAGCTCCTCGATCTTCTTCTCCGTCACAGCAGTCCTCTCAGTTCGAGCGACCCATGGCCGCGGCGGTGATGGAACCGTCGGCCACCCGGATGCGCAGCGATGTTCCCGGCGGGGCGTCCGCCACCGACCGCACCACCTGCGGATCGGCACCCGGAACCACCTTCTGCACGACGGCATACCCGCGGGCGAGCGTCGCGGCGGGACCGAGCGTGGCCAGACGTGCCCGGTACCCGTCGATGGCGTGCTCCTGCTTGGCCACCTCGCGGCCGATGTCGCGTCGAATCACCCGAAGGCTCTCGGCCACCTCGCCGGACCGTCGAGCCACGCCCGCCAGGGGATCGGACAGCACGGGCCTGTGACGGAGCATCTCGATGGTGCGAGACTCGCGGCTGACCCAGTTGCGCAGGGCGGCAGTCAGTCTCGCGCGTGACTCTGCGACGAAGGCGAGTTCCGCGCGGGCGTCGGGCACCACGCGTTTGGCCGCATCGGTGGGGGTGGCGGCGCGCACGTCGGCCACGTGATCGCACAGCGGGCTGTCCGGCTCGTGGCCGATAGCGCTGATCACCGGGGTCGTGGCAGCGACGATGGCGCGGCACAGGGCTTCGTCGGAGAAGGGCAGCAGATCCTCCACCGACCCACCGCCGCGGGCCATCACGATCACGTCCACCGCCGGATCGGCGTCGAGTTCCGCCAGCGCCGCCATCAACCCGGCCGCCGCGGTGGGCCCCTGCACGGTGGTGTGGCGCACCTCGAACTGCACTGCGGGCCAACGCTCTCGGGCCACCGAGAGCACGTCCCGCTCGGCGGCGCTCGCACGCGCGGTGATCAGCCCCACGCGGCGGGGGAGGAAGGGAAGGGGGCGCTTGAGTCGGGGGTCGAAGAGCCCCTCCGCGGCCAGCAACGAGCGCAGCCGTTCGATCCGCGCCAACAGCTCACCGATCCCGACCGCGCGAATCTGGGTGACGTTCAACGAGATCGAGCCGCGCCCGACGTAGTAGTCGAGCTTGCCGTACATGATCACCCGGGTTCCCTCGACGAGCGGAACCGGCGCACTCTCGACCACCGCGGCGCTGCACCGCGCCTGCAGCGACATGTCCACCGACGGATCGCGCAGCACCATGTACGCCGTCCGCGCTCCCGATCGCAGGCTGATCTGAGTGATCTGGCCCTCCACCCACACACTGCCGAGTCGGTCGATCCACCCGGAGACCTTCATCGCCACGGTGCGCACGGGCCACGGCTGCTCGGCCGTACTGGGTTGGGTCACTTGGCGCGGGCGGTCGTGATCCGGTTGGCCAGCATGGTCTGGAACGGCGCACGCGCGGACGAGGCGTCCTCGTAGGCGAGCAGTGTGGTGAGTTCCTCGAGCGAGAGGGTGCGAAGGCGCGCACGCAGCTGCGCGAGGGTCAGCGAGTCGTAATCGAGGTACTCGGCGATCTCCGGCGGCTTCGCCTTCGCCTTGCGCTTGCGGGCAGGGGCGGGGGCCTCGGGCGGGGTGGAGTAGAGCGCGAACCGGCCGGCCGCGCCCTCGCTGGACGGTGCGGCCGCGTTCGGCGCCGATGCCTTACGGGCGGCGGCCTTCTTGACCGGTGCGGGTGCTGGACCGGCGCCGGAGTCGGCCGGTTCGGCGTCGGAGGTTCCGGCGTGGTCCAGCGCAGTGTTACCGAGGTCAGTGTTGTCGAGATCGGCGTCGTCGATGCTGTCGAAGCGGGAGGGGACCGGGCGCAGGGTGGCCTCCGATTTCCCGGAGGTGACCGCATCGTCGTCGTCGAAGGTGGCCCAACTCGGGCTCTCCTCGGCGGAGGACGAGATCAGCGAGATCACCTCGTCGCCCTTGATCGCGAGTTCGGTGATGGTCTGCTGGAACCGCATCGCGTTCTGCAGCACCTGGCTCACGGCCGTCATGGGCAGGGACACGGCCGTGGACGGCAGGCGACGGGCCTCGTCGACCACCACCACAACCAGGCCGAGGGCGACGCGCGCGGCGAACGGGGGTCGAATCATGGCACCACCATGCCAGGAGGGGTGCGGTTTTGGGTAGCCGACGTGCTGGGCGAGTGCACACGTATCCTGGGCGCATGTCCTCTGCCGTGCCTCTCAATGTCGGAATTGCGCACTCGTCCGGGTCCGACGTGCCCTACCGCGGGGACAAGCGAATCCTCCTCGCCGAGCCTCGCGGCTACTGCGCGGGTGTCGACCGCGCCGTCGAGACCGTGGAGAAGGCCCTCGACAAGCACGGTGCCCCCGTGTACGTCCGCAAGGAGATCGTGCACAACCGGCACGTGGTGGACACCCTGGCCGAGCGCGGCGCCGTGTTCGTCGACGAGACCGACGAGGTGCCCGAGGGGTCGCTGCTGGTGTTCTCCGCCCACGGCGTCTCGCCCGCGGTGCACGCCTCCGCAGCCGAGCGGAACCTGCGCACCATCGACGCCACCTGCCCACTGGTGACCAAGGTTCACCAGGAGGCCAAGCGCTTCGCCCGCGACGACTACGACATCCTGCTCATCGGCCACGAGGGTCACGAGGAGGTCGAGGGCACCGCCGGCGAGGCTCCCGACCACGTGCAACTCGTGGACGGCCCGGAGTCGGTCGACGCGGTGACCGTGCGGGACCCGTCGAAGGTGGTGTGGCTCTCCCAGACCACCCTCAGCGTGGACGAGACGATGGAGACCGTCGCGCGTCTGCGGGAGCGATTCCCCACCCTGCAGGACCCGCCCAGTGACGACATCTGCTACGCCACCCAGAACCGTCAGGTGGCGGTCAAGGCCATGGCCCCCGAATGCGACCTGGTGATCGTGGTGGGCTCGCGCAACTCCTCGAACTCGGTGCGCCTGGTCGAGGTGGCTCTGGGGGCCGGTGCCCGCGCGGCGTACCTGGTCGACTACGCCCGAGAGGTCGACCCGGCCTGGCTCGAGGGTGTGCGGACCGTCGGAATCACCTCGGGCGCGTCGGTGCCCGAGATCCTCGTTCGCGGGGTGATCGATCTGCTCGCCGAACACGGGTTCGGCACGGTGCAGTCGGTGACCACAGCCAACGAGACCCTCGTGTTCGCGCTACCCCGCGAGCTGCGCGCCGAGAGCTGACCGGCTCGCCTCAGTCGCGGTCGCGGTAGCGCACCCGCGGAGGCGGGTACGGCTCGATTCGGGGGCTGTCGGGCCGACCACGGGCCGGATCGGACTCGCGGCTCCGCAGATCGGGTCGCCGGGAATCGGAGTACGGGGTGGCCCGCCCCGCGAAGGGTTCGGGGCGCGGGTAATGCGGGATTGGTGGCTCCACGGCCGGGCGGCGCCCACGCGTGGTCGAACCATCGGATCCTCGCGCACGGTCGGATCCGCGCGGTCGGTCGGAGTCTCGCAGAGGGGTGTAGGAACGCGGCTGCGACTGCCGGGGCTCGGCCCCGGTGGCCCGCATACGCCCGGAATCGGCGGTGGAGGGGCGCTGACGTGTGCGCGCACTGTGCGCGCGCACCTCGCCCTGGCGCTGATCGAAGTAGAACCGCGCCCCGCCGATGATCAGTGTTAGCACGGTGGCCACCACCATGAGCGGGAAACGGTTGACCAGCGGAATCGCGACGTTCAGCACGATGTCCTTGAGGGAGGTTCCGGAGTCGTCGGTGATCAGCTGATACGCCACCGGCACGGCGACGAACAGGATCAGCGGCGGCTGCACCATCGCTGTGAACAGACCTCGGTGTCGCACGGCCACCACGGCCGCCACGCAACCCAGGACGTACAGAACCGCGAACACCGAGGTCAGTTCACCACCTCGCACGGCGTCGATCACGATGCCCAGTGCAGTGGCTCCGACGGCGACCAGAACGGCTGCCCACGCGGGGATACCCGCGACGGTGGGCACTGCGGAGCGTTCACCCGGGGCTACGGCAGCACGTGGGCTCGATGGTGACGGCACACGACGAGGTTAGCCCGTCACCGACCCGTTGCCTCGCTGACGTGACCGGAGTCCGTCTCGTCCGCGGCGCGCGACATGCTGCGCGGGCGGACGTCGATGCGGGTGATCTGCGGTGGATCGCCCTCGAAGACGTCGAGCTCGTGGAGTTTGTGAGCGGTCACGAACACACGGGCCTCCAGTGAGCCCACGGCGCTGTTGTACGACTCGACGGCCCTGGCCAGTTGGGTGCCCAACCGATCGACGTGCGCACCGGCAACCCCGAGCCTGTCGAACAGCTCCCGGCCGAGTGTGCGAATGGTGGCGGCGTCGCGGGCCAGCGCGTCCTGTTTCCACGTATAGGCCACCGTGCGCAGCAGCGCGACCAGGGTGGTGGGCGTCGCCAGGATCACGCCCCGCCCGAAGGCGTGTTCGAGCAGCCCGCGATCGCGGGTGAGAGCGGCATCGAGGAACGGATCGCCCGGGACGAAGAGCACCACGAACTCCGGGCTGGGCTCGAACGCATGCCAGTACTTCTTGTCGGCCAGCTGGTCCACGTGCGTGCGCAGGTGGCGAGCGTGCCGAACCAGATGCTGCTCGGTGACCGCGGGATCGTCCTGCGCGGCCGCGTCGAGGAACGCCGTGAGCGGCACCTTGGCGTCGACGACGATCTGCTTGCCCCCGGCCAGGCGCACCACCAGGTCCGGGCGGACCCCCGACGCGCTCACCTGGGTGTCGAAGTCGCAGTGACGCGTCATCCCGGCCAGCTCGACCACGCGCTCGAGCGCGATCTCGCCCCACCGACCGCGAATCTGCGGGGTGCGCAGGGCGGTCTCGAGGCGCCCGGTCTGCGACGAGAGAAGCTGTGAGGCGCGATGCATCTCGGCCACCTGCTCCGACAGGCCGGCGTAGGCATGAATGCGGTCCCGTTCGACGTGGCGCACATGATCGGACAGCGAGTCCACCGCATCGCGCAGCGGCTCCACCAGACCCCGAACCTCCACACCGATGGCGCGGGAGTGGCGCCGCGCGGAGTCCTCACCGAGCAGACTCAGCGAACGGGCCAGGGTCTGTTCGTTCTCCGAGATCGCGGCCAGACGCTCGCGCGCACGGGCCAGCTCCCTGGACGCGCGCGAACCGCCGGCGAACCACCCCAGTGCGAGGCCGACGGACAGGGCGGCCAGTAGGGCGAATGCGGTCGGTGCGGTCATGGTCGGCAGTGTGCACGCACCCACCGACACCGCCGGTTCGCAGAGCGCGTCAGCACCGCTGAGCTGGGAACGGGCGCGCGTCCCCGACCTTGTCGGTGGCCTCCGTTAGCGTGCGAAGCATGAGGATCCTGCACACGTCGGATTGGCACATCGGGCGCACCTTCCACGGTGTCGACCTGCTGGCCGATCAGCGGCGTGCCCTCGAATCGATCGCCGAGATCGTCGTCGAACGGGCCATCGACGTCGTGGTCGTGCCGGGCGATGTATACGACCGTGCGGTGCCCAGCGCCGATGCGGTTCGCGTGTGCAACAGCGGCTTCGAGGCGATCAGGGCCGCGGGGGCGCAGTTGGTGGTCACCTCCGGCAATCACGATTCGCCCGCTCGGCTCGGCGCGGGTGCTGCGTTCGCCGCGGCGGGCGGGCTGCACCTGTTCACCACCATCGCCGGTGTGGGTGCGCCCGTGGTGATCGACGACGAGTTCGGGCCCGTCGCGTTCTACGGCATCCCGTACCTGGAACCGGAGACCACGCGGGCGGATCTCGATGTGCCGCAGGCACGCTCGCACGCCGATGTGCTCGCCGCCGCGATGGGTCGGGTGCGCGCGGACCTGGCCGGGCGGCAGGCCGGTACGCGCTCGATCGTCCTGGCGCACGCGTTCGTCGTGGGCGCGCAGAGCGCGGGGTCCGAACGCTCGATCGCCGTCGGTGGTGTCGAGACTGTTCCGGCGTCGTCGTTCGACGGGGTCGATTACGTTGCGCTCGGTCACCTGCACTCGCCGCAGACCGTCTCGGAATCCGTGCGCTACAGCGGATCCCCGCTGCCGTACTCCTTCGGTGAACGCACTCACCGCAAGGCCGTGTGGGTGGTCGAGATCGGTGCCGACGGTCTGGGCGCTGTCGAGCGCGTCGAACTCCCGGTGGTGCGCCCCCTCACCCGGCTCGAGGGTGATCTGGAGGTGCTGCTCTCCGACGAGCGGTACGAGTTCGCGGTGGAGCACTACGTCAGTGCCGTGCTCACCGACGTGCAGCGGCCGGTGGACGGGATGCGGCGCCTGCAGGAGCGGTTCCCGCACGCGGTCCACCTCGAACTTCGTCGCCCGGAACAGACCGGTGAGCGCACCTACCGCGACGCTGTTCGAGAGCGGTCCGACGCCGAGATCATGGTCTCGTTCGTCACCCGGATGCGCAGCGAACCCACCGATGCCGAGGTGGTCCTGCTCGGGCGCGCGCTCGCCGCCGTCACCGCCGAGTCGGCGAGCGTGGCCGACGTGCACGACGCTCCCCGCGAGCGCAGCGCATGAGGCTGCACACGCTGCGCGCCACGGCGTTCGGTCCGTTCGGCGACTGCATCACCGTCGACTTCGACACCCTCGGGGCCGACGGGTTGTTCCTGCTGCACGGCCGGACCGGCGCGGGCAAGACGTCGATTCTCGATGCGGTGGCGTTCGCGCTCTACGGAACGGTGCCGGGATCGCGGCGCGAATCCAAGCGGTTGCTCTCCGATCACGCCGCCGAGGGCGCGGTTCCCGAGGTCGAACTCGAGGCCACTCTCGGCGGACGTCGGTTGCGCATCGTGCGCAGCCCGGAGTACCAGCGCCCCAAGAAGAGTGGGACCGGCACAACCAGGCAGAACGCCAAGGTCACGCTGACATGGCTGGACGGTCGGGGACAGAATCTGACCCGCCTCGAGGAGGTGGGCCGTGAGGTGGAGCGCCTGCTCGGGATGCGCGCCGATCAGTTCTTCCAGGTGGTGCTGCTTCCGCAGGGAGACTTCGCGCGTTTCCTGCGCGCGCGCACCGACGAACGGGGTGAACTGCTCGAAAGGCTCTTCGACACAGCTCGATTCGCGGACATCGAGGCGTGGTTCGCCGAGCAGAAGCGGCTCGGTGCGCAGCGGCTGGCCCAGCGCAGCGCGGCGATCGACACCCTGGCCGCGCAGATCGCGACCGCCGCGGGGGTACCGCTGTGCGCGGACGACGACCCCACGGACTGGGCTGCCGGGCTTCTCGCCGGTGCGCGGGCCACCCGGTCGGTCGCCGACAGCGAGAAGGAGACGGCGGTGGCCACCCTCACCGCGGCTACCGAACAACTCGACGCGGCGCGACGGGTGAGGGACGCTCGTCTGCGCGGGGAAGCGGCTCGCCGATCACTGCGGGTGTGGGCGGAGCATACGGATCAGCGCGCAGCGCTGGCCGCCGAGCGTGCCCGGGCGCTGCGCGCGGTGCCCGTCGCCGGGTACGCGCAGGTGGCGGCTCGATCGGCCGATCGCCTCGAGGCCGCGCGCCGTGCCGAGGTCAACGCGGAGCGGGAACTCGAGACGTTCTGTCGGCAGGCGCAGGTGCCGATCGAGGGTGCCGAGCAGGGATGGGCCGACCAGCGCGCTCACCTGGACCGCATTGTCGAGGAACTCGAGCGTGCCGACGCCGTTCGCGCCGACATCGCCGCCGATCGAGCCGAGCTCGTCAGCCTCTCCGACACGGCGGGAACGGTGGACCGCCGACTCGCCGAGATCCCCGAAGCCATGGCGAGCATCGACACTCGAATGGCGGCCGCGGCCGCTGTTGCGGCGTCGGTCGGTGAGCACACCCATCGGCTCGACCGTGCGCAGGAGGCGGCGGCCGCAGCGGCCCGATACGCGAAGTTGAGCACACAGCTCGCGGTAGCCGACGAGCAGCGGCTCCAGGCGCAGGAGCACCGACTGGCCGCGCGGGAGTCCTGGCTCGACATTCGTTCGGCACGCCTGGACGGGATGGCCGCAGAGCTCGCGGCGGCGCTGGTGGACGGCGAAGCGTGTGCGGTGTGCGGATCCACCGATCATCCCGAGCCTGCAACCGTCGTCGGTCGCCGCGTGGACCCCGCGGACGAGGATGCGGCCGGTGCGCGCGTCGAGCAGGCGCAGGCCGACCTCGACCGCTGCGTCCAGCTCTGCGCGGAGCTCCGCACCGCCGTGGCGGAGGTCGTCGCTCGTGGAGGTGACCGGCCGGTCACCGAGATCGACGCCGAACTCGCGCGATGCCGGGCAGCGGTCGACGCGGCCGTCGCCGCGGATCGCTCGCTGACCGATCTCGGGCGCGAACGCGACGAGTTGGCCGGCGAGGCGACAGCACTGCGCGCGCAGCGCGAGGAGCTGACAGCCTCCATGGCGACTCTGCGCGAGCGGCTGACGTCCGCGCAGGCGCGCAGCGAGGAACTGGCCCGCATCGTCGGTGACGCAGAACTCCACGAGGTGCAGGCCCGGCGCCGAGCGCTCGATCGGGCAGTCGGCGCCGCGGCGGTGCTGCGCGATGCGCGGCAGGAGGCCCGCTCGGCGCAGACGGTGCACGGTGAGCACCTCGACAGCCTCGCCGAGGTGGTCGCCTCCGCCGGGTTCGTCGACACCGCCGAGGCCGTCGAGGCTGCGCGGGACCAGGCCACGATCGACGCCATGGACGCCGAGCTTGCTGCCGCCGACCGTGATCATGCCGTCGCCACGTCCGTGCTGGCCGATCCCGAGGTCGACGCCGCGCTCGGTGTCCCCGAGGTGGACCCGACTCCGCTCGAGGAGGCTGTCCGTGAGGCAGCGGAGCGTCACAGTGCGGCCATCGCCGCCGCCGCCGAGGCGAGCAGGCGCGCGAGCGACCTCGAAGACCTCACCGCCGCGCTGTGGTCGGCCCTCGATCGCCTACGGCCGGTGATCGCTCGTCAGAACGAGCTCGCGGGTCTGGCCGATGTGGTCGCCGGGCGAGGGGCGAACGAGGTGGGGATGTCGCTGCGCTCCTACGTCCTCGCGGCGCGGCTCGAGGACGTCGCCGCCGCCGCGTCGGACCGCTTCCGCCGTATGTCCGGCGGCCGCTTCGATTTCGTGTACACCGACGAACCCGGCCCGCGACGGACCCGCGGCGGGTTGGGCCTGGCGATCCGGGACGACCACACCGGGGTGGTACGCGCGGCGGGAACCCTGTCGGGAGGCGAATCCTTCTGTGCCTCACTGTCCCTGGCGCTCGGTCTGGCCGACGTGATCGCCGCCGAGTCCGGTGGGGTGCGGCTGGACACGATGTTCATCGACGAGGGCTTCGGCAGCCTGGACGCGGAGTCGCTGGACTCGGTCATGGAGGTACTCGACGATCTGCGGGCAGGTGGTCGCACGGTCGGCATCGTCAGCCACGTCGACGAGATCCGTGACCGAGTGCCCTCGCGCCTGCACGTGCTGCGCGGTCGGTCGGGTTCCACGGTTCGCATGCACGCGCTGGTGTGAACTCGGGTCAGCGACGGCGTGCTGCGAGGGCCACCCGCCACAGGTGCATCGACACCGTGGAACGAAACGGTGACCACCGCTGCGAGTCGCGCAGGTCCAACCCCAGAACCGCGGCGCCCTGCCGCACCACCAGGTCGGTGTCGAGCAGCACGTCCGGGTCCCGCATCACACGCAGCGATGTGTACCGCGCCGTCCAGGGACCGATGCCGGGCAGGGTCAGCAGATCGGCTTCGAGGGCGGCCGCGGTTCGCCGCGCGCTCGGATCCACCACGCCGTCGGCGAGAGCGGCCGCGGTACCGACGATCGACCGCACTCGCCGCGCCGGGCCGGTCAACACGTCGGTTCCGTGCTCGGCGATGGCCGCGGCGGTGGGAAACAGGCGCAGGTCGGTGCCGTCCACCGGCTCGCCGAGCTGCGCCACCAGCCGTGCGGTGTGTGTCGCGGCGGCAGCCATCGAGATCTGCTGCCCGATCATGGTGCGGATCAGCACCTCGGTGGCGTCGAGGGCGCCGGGCACCGGAAGCCCCGGTGCCTCCGTGATCACCGGGGCCAGCTGCGGATCAGCTGCCAGGGCTCGATCGGCGAGCGTGGTGTCCACATCGGTTGCCAGGAGTGAGCGCACCGCGCCGAGTGCGTGCTGTTCGTCCTCCTCGGCGCCGTGAGCTGTGATGGTCACCGACGCACCGGCCTCGCCCAGCTGCACGTCGATCACAGCGGGGCCATGCGCGCAGGACAGAGCCCGGCGGTACCGCCCGTCGTCGAAGATCTCGAGTCCCGGGACCGCGTGCGCGCGCAGGAACCACGACATCCACCGGACGTCGTACGGCCCGGGCCAGGGCAGTGCGGTGGTCAGCAGCAGCGGGCTCCCGGGTTGGCGTCGGCGTCGGCGTGACGTTCCCGCCAGTATTGCGCCTTGCTGAGCACCTCGCGCCCGGGGTGCACGCGCCGCGAGTGCTCGACGTAGCGGTCATAGTCGTGATCGCCCATCAGTGACCGGATCCACCACCACGTGCCCCGCACCACCCCCACGGCGATCACGAGTGCACCGATGCCTTCCGTGCTCCCGAGTGGCCGCCGCCCGACGACTCGTCGGCCAACTCGTCCCACTGCTGCTGGACGGCCTTCTCGGTCTCGGTGGGGATCAGTCCGCTCGGGCCGAAGATCTTCGACGGCACCGACGGCTCCTCCGTCGAGGGCAGCCCGCCCGCTCGTATCGCCCTGACCCACACCACCGCTCCCGCGGCCACCACGATGATCACCAACAGCGCGAAGATGATCGAGAGCGTGCCCTGGATGAAGGTGTTGCGGATCACGGCGTCCATTGCGGCGGCGTCCTTCGCGGTGCCGAACGAGGTCTTGCCCGCGTTGCGTGCATCGACGAACTGGTTGTGCTGAGCCCAGTACCCGATGGCCGGCTTGGAGGAGAAGATCTTCTGATACGACGCGGTCATCGTCACCACGAGATCCCAGGCCAGGGGCAGTGCCGGGATCCAGGCCCACCGGAACAGTCCCGCCTTGAGCACCACGGTGAGCACCACCGTCAGGGCGATGGCCGCCAGGAGCTGATTGGCGATACCGAACAGTGGGAACAGAGTGTTGATGCCACCGAGGGGATCGGTGACCCCCATGAGCAGGATTGCACCCCACGCGGCGACCACCACGAACGAGCAGAGCCACGCGCCGAGGCGCCACGACGGGTCACGGAAGCGTCGTGCGCCGCCGCCGAAGTTGCCGAGGGAATCCGAGAGCATGAAGCGCGCGACGCGAGTGCCGGCATCGATGGTGGTGAGGATGAACAGGGCCTCGAACATGATCGCGAAGTGGTACCAGAACGACTTGAGGTCCTCACCGCCGAAGACGCGGTGCAGCACTTCCGACATCCCGAACGCGAGTGTCGGGGCGCCGCCGGTGCGCGAGACGATCGACTCCTCGCCCACCGCCTGCGCAGCTGCGGTGATCTGTTCCGGGGAGATGTTCGTTCCGCCGAGGCCGATGCCGTTGACCCAGGTGGCGGCGGTTTCGGCGGTGCCACCGGTGACGGCGGTGGGCGCGTTGAGCACGAAGTACAGGTGCTGATCGAGAATGCAGGCCGTCACCAGCGCCATGACGGCGACGAACGATTCGGTGAGCATCGAGCCGTACCCCACCAGGCGCATCTGCTTCTCCTTCTGCAGCAGCTTGGGGGTGGTGCCGGAGGAGATGAGGGCGTGGAACCCCGACAGTGCGCCGCAGGCGATGGTGATGAACAGGAACGGGAACAGCGAGCCTGCGAACGCCGGGCCGGTGCCGGTGGAGGCGAACGACGTCACGTCCGGCATCTGCATCACCGGCCGGGCGATGAGGATGCCCACGGCCAGCAGCACGATGGTGCCGATCTTCATGAACGTCGACAGGTAGTCACGCGGGGCGAGCAGCAGCCACACCGGCAGCACCGACGCGGCGAAGCCGTAGCCGATGAGCAGCCACGCGATGGTGACCTTGGACAGGGTGAACCAGTTTGTGCCCCACTCGGTTTCGGCCACCCAGCCGCCGGCGACGATCGCGAGCAGCAGCAGTACGACCCCGATGAGGGAGACCTCGGAGACCGCACCGGGGCGCAGGTAGCGCAGGTACACCCCCATGAACAGGGCGATCGGGATGGTCATGGCGATGGAGAACACACCCCACGGACTTTCGGCGAGGGCGTTGACCACCACCAGGGCCAGCACGGCGATCAGGATGGTCATGATCACCAGCACACCCACGATGGCCGCCACACCCCCGACCACCCCGAGTTCCTCGCGGGCCATCTGGCCGAGGCTGCGACCGCGTCGACGGGTGGAGATCCACAGCACCAGGTAGTCCTGTACGGCCCCGGCGAACACGACGCCGATGATGATCCACAGCGTCCCCGGTAGGTATCCCATCTGCGCCGCGAGCACCGGACCCACCAGTGGGCCCGCGCCGGCGATGGCGGCGAAGTGGTGCCCGAACACCACGCGCCGATCCGTGGGCATGTAGTCGCGCCCGTTCTCGAGGATCTCCGACGGCGTCGCGCGGTCGTCGCGTGGCTTGACGATGCGCTGCTCGATCAGCCTGGCGTAGAAGCGGAACGCGAAAATGTACGTGCACACCGCGGCGACGACGAACCACACCGCGTTGACCTGCTCGCCCCGGACGACGGCGATGATGGTCCACGCCACCGCGCCCAGGAGTGCGATGACGACGAACAGCACCCGCTTGGCCGGGGTCATGGGGGAGTGGTCGGCGATGTCGACCGGCGGAAGGTCCGGATCGGTGCGGGTGAGCACGATCTTCGGATCGGTGAGGGTGGCCATACGAGCTCCCGAGTGCCAGGTGATTGATTCTGCTAACTGCCTGCGTCACTGTAGGCATCGCACCCGTTGCCCCGGGCGGCTTTCGGGCCATTGCTCGCCCCGTAGACTCTGCAGTCCGTGAGCCTGACCCTCGGAATCGTCGGCCTGCCCAACGTGGGCAAGTCCACCCTGTTCAACGCCCTGACCAACAACGATGTGTTGGCCGCGAACTACCCGTTCGCCACCATCGAACCCAACGAGGGCGTGGTGCCGCTGCCGGACCCGCGGCTGGACAAGCTCGCCGAGATCTTCGGCTCCGAGCGGATTCTGCCCGCGCCGGTGACGTTCGTCGACATCGCCGGCATCGTCAAGGGCGCCTCCGAGGGTGCGGGCCTGGGCAACAAGTTCCTGGCCAACATTCGTGAGGCCGACGCCATCTGCCAGGTGGTGCGGGTGTTCGCCGACGACGACGTGGTGCACGTCGACGGCCGCGTCGACCCCGCCGCCGACATCGAGGTGATCGAGACCGAGCTGATCATCGCCGACCTGCAAACCCTCGAGAAGGCCGTCCCGCGTCTGGAGAAGGAGGCGCGGACGCAGAAGGATCGCGCCGTCGTGGTGGCCGCCGCCCGTACTGCGCAGGAGTTCCTCGACGAGGGTCGCACCTTGTACTCGGTCAAGGACAAGCTCGACACCGCGCTGCTGCGCGAGCTGAACCTGCTGACCATCAAGCCGTTCCTGTACGTGTTCAACGCCGACGAATCGGTGCTCACCGACGCGGACAAGGTCGCTGCGCTGCGCGACGCCGTCGCCCCCGCCGACGCGGTGTTCCTGGACGCGAAGATCGAATCCGAACTCGTCGAGCTCGATGCCGAGTCCGCGCAGGAGTTGCTCGAGTCGATCGGGCAGACCGAGCCGGGCCTGCACGCTCTCGCCAAGGCCGGGTTCCACACCCTCGGCCTGCAGACCTACCTCACCGCGGGCCCCAAGGAGTCGCGCGCCTGGACCATCCACCAGGGCGACACCGCCCCGAAGGCCGCCGGGGTGATCCACACCGACTTCGAGAAGGGCTTCATCAAGGCCGAGGTGGTCTCCTTCGACGACCTCGTCGCCGCCGGGTCCATGGCCGCCGCCAAGAGCGCGGGCAAGGTGCGCATCGAAGGCAAGGACTACATCATGGCCGACGGGGATGTGGTGGAGTTCCGCTTCAATGTCTGACGGCCGCGTGCGCCTGAGCGGGCGTCTGATTTGCCTCGACGACGGTCAGGCCGCACTGGTGCGTCGTCACCTGCCTCGTCACGTCGTGCTGACACGAGCCGAGAGTGGTTGTGTCGCTTTTGATGTCACATCGACCGAGGATCCTCTGGTGTGGCGGGTGGACGAGGAGTTCAGCAGCGACGAGGCGTTCGACGCTCATCGGCGCCGGGTGGCGGACAGCGAGTGGGGGCGGGAGACCGCGGGTATCGAGCGGGATTACACAGTGGTGCGGGGCGGGTAGCTGTCACAGTCCCCCGGCGTCTCTGGCCGCGCCACTCCACGAATCGCTGGTGTCGGCGGCGAACCGGGACTACCGTTCGACCCCGATCGGAGGGACCTCATGTCGCGCACACGTGTCCACAACCTGTTCGTCTCGTCGGATGGCTTCGCAGCCGGTGACCGGGTGACGTTCGATGAGCCCATCGGCGATGCCGGTGCCCTGTTCGGCAGGTTCGACGGCCGGGTCATCGACGGTGTTCATGGCACGAATGACCCGGTCACGATCGACCGGGCGCTGTTCAGCATGTGGGGCCAGGGCATCGGCGCCGAGATCATGGGCCGCCGCAAGTTCGGACCGCAGACCGGTCCCTGGCCCGACGACGGCTGGCAAGGATGGTGGGGCGACGAACCTCCCTTCCGCACACCGGTTTTCATCCTCACCCACTACCCACGGGCGAGCATCCACTTCGCCAACGGCACCAGCTTCCACTTCGTCGACGAGTCGCCACGGGAGGCCTTGGCGTCGGCGCAGGGTGCGGCCGGGGGACTGGACGTGCGCCTCGGTGGAGGCCCGTCGACCGTTCGGGCGTTCCTCGAGGAGGACCTAGTCGACGTGCTCCACATCGTGATCGTTCCGGTTGTCCTGGGCCGTGGGGTGCGGCTGTGGGACGGTCTCGAGGGCCTTGCGGATCGCTTCACCGTCGAGACTATCGGTACCGCCAGCGGCCTGACCCATCAGCTGTGGAATCGACGTCCGCGTGAGGTTGACTGAGGTCATGGGACTTCTGACCTTCGGCATCAACGTCACGCTCGACGGGTGCATCGATCATCGCGAAGGCATTGCCGACGACGAAACTCACGAGTACTGGACGCACTTCATGCAGCAGGGCGGCGCGATGCTGTGGGGCCGGATCACCTACGAGATGATGGAGACCGCCTGGCCCGCCGTCGCGCGCGGTGAGATGGACGTGCCAGCAGCCATGCGCGAGTGGGCGGTCAAGTTCGAGGACCAGCCCAAGTACGTGGTCTCGTCCACCCGCAGCGACTACACGTGGACCAACACCCACCACCTCACCGGCGACCTGCGTGAGGCGGTGACCGCGCTGAAGGCGTCGACACCCGACGGCGTGATGTTGGGCAGCGGCATGCTCGCCACCGAACTCGACCGACTCGATCTCATCGACGAATACCGGTTTCTGCTGCACCCGCGGATCGTCGGCCGCGGCCCGGCGTTGTTCGGCCGCGGACTGCCCGAGACCAGGCGGCTCGACCTCGTGTCGTCGACTCCGCTGCGCAGCGGCGTGATCGCGCTGCACTATCGGCGCGGGCAGTGACGGTGTGTGCAATAACAGTCGCTGAGCGACGGAAAGTGCACACTCCTTGCCGGTGGTGGCGATAGGTTGCCCTGGTGGCCGAATACTTCGAGTTCGACGGCGCGCTCGAGCCACTCGTCTGGGGCCGGAACACCTACACGATCCTGCGGTTGCCTCGGGATCTGGAGAACGCCGCCCGCGCCGAGAACACTCGTCGACTCGAGGGGTTCCTGGACGAGACCGAGGTGAACGTGGGTCTGAACAAGGCCGACAGCGACGTCCTGCGCGACGCCTTCGTGTACGTCGGGGCCTCGACGCAGCGTCAGATCGGCGCCGAGCCCGGTGACGTCGTGCGCTGCCGGCTCCGCCCGGTCGATCCCTCTGTCGTGGTGATCGACAATGACGTGCGCAGCGCCCTCGACGACGGGGACGTCCTGGGCGCGTTCGAGTCTCGCACGCCGGCGTGGCGCCGTAGGGCCCTCGCGCAGATCAACTTCGCCAACTCCGCGGCTACCCGGACCCGTCGAATCGCCACGCTGGTTGCCGAGCTGCGCGCGCTACGATAACCGCGCATGCAGGTGACAGACCACCTGAATCAGCGGGGAGACCTGGTTCGATTCAGGTCATGTCCGGATGGGGCGCTGCGCTACGGCGCGCCGACTCCACTGGAAGGGCTGAACATGTCGAAGAAGGACGATCAGAACCTCGCGCAGGTATTGGCGAAGATCGAGGGAATGGACGAGACGGTGCGCGCGGTGATGAGTCGCATGCACCAGGTGATCGTTTCTGCCGCACCGGAACTCAAGCCCCGCATCTGGTACGGCATGCCCGGTTACGCGCGATCGGCCAGCACCCCGGTCCTGGTGTTCTTCCGCAGTGACGAGCGGATGAGCCTGGGGGTGAGCGAGAAGGTGACCTTCACGCCCGCGGGCGGTGCGGACGGACTGCTCATGCCAGCCGCGTGGTACTTCGAGACGCTCGACGCCGCGACTGAAGCTCGGATCGCCGAGATCGTGCGTGGCGCCCTCGCCTGATTTCGCTCAGAGCCGGGCAACCAGGAGGACGGGGATCAGCGAGGATGCTCGTGTGAGCACCGACGATTTCGCCGACGCCGTGCTGGAGGTGGTCGAGCGCATCCCGGCGGGGCGGGTGATGACCTACGGCGATATTGCGGGTTTCCTCGACCGCGGCGGCCCTCGCGGTGTGGGCGGCGTGATGGCTCGCGACGGTGCCGCCGTCACGTGGTGGCGTGTGGTGCGCGCGAACGGAACCCTCCCACCGCACCTGATGGTCGAGGCGCAGACCCAGTGGTTGGCCGAGGGGACGCCGCTGCGTCGGGGGATCGTGGACGTCGACGCCGCCCGGTGGTGGCCCCGCGAGTCCGTGCCCACCTTCTGACTCGCCCCCGCAGGCGTCACCGCTTCGGATCGACTGCGCGGGCGATGCGGAGACTGATGTCGCCGAGCTGGCCGATCTGTCGGCGCCACCGGGGCCATGAAGATCGCTCAGCCCAAGGCCAAGCTCGCCGAGTCCGGCCTCGAATGGGTGAAGGACTACTCCGACGGCGCCGTCAGGGCGATCGGCGTGGTCGAGGTACTCGGTGCCATCGGCCTGATCCTGCCGGCGGCCGTGAACTTGGCCACTGTCTTCGTTCCGCTCGCTGCGGTCGGACTCGCCCTGGTCATGGCCGGGGCCGTCGTGGTGCACGCTCGTCGCAAGGAGGTCCCCATGGTCGCCGTCAACGTCGTGCTGCTGGTGCTCGCGCTGGTCGTGGCCGTCGGGCGGTTCGGGAGCTGCTCCTTCTGAGTCCCGACGGGATTCGGCCCCGCCCCCGACGGGCACGCTCGTGCACATGAGCGCGCTGTGCCCCACCCGGCCGGTGTCAGCGACGCTGCTCCCGACGTCGAGGGGGGCGGTGGCTGCGCGCGGTGGCGCAGCGGGACAGTGTGGGCAGCATAAGTCGGTGAGCGATCGAAAATGCACACTCCTGGTTGGCCGGAGCGATAGGTTGCCCCGATGGCTGAGGTGAAGCAGGTCCAGGTCACGTTCGACTGCGCCGACCCCGAGCGGGTGGCCCGATTCTGGTGCGCGGTGCTCGGATACGAGGTGCCGCCCCCGCCGCCCGGGTTCGACTCCTGGGACGCCTTCAACCAGATCCTCCCCGCCGAGCATCAGGGGTCGAAGTTCGCGTGCATCGACCCGAACGGAGTGGGCCCCCGCCTGTTCTTCCAACGGGTGCCGGAGGAAAAGGCCGGCAAGAACCGTGTCCACCTCGATGTTCGCGCAGCTCCGGGGCTGGTCGGGGACGAGCGACTGGCCGCGCTCGAAGCCGAGTGCACCCGACTTCTCGCCCTCGGAGCCACCAGGGTGCGGCTGCTTCCGGCCGGGAACGGCGACGAATCGTGCATCGTGATGCAGGACGTGGAGGGCAATGAGTTCTGCCTCGACTGATTCTGGTGCGGGCGAGGGTGGGGGTATCGACGATTTCGCCGAGGCCGTGCTCGAGGTGGTCGAGCGCATCCCGGCGGGGCGGGTGATGACCTACGGCGACATTGCGGGTTTCCTCGACCGCGGCGGCCCGCGCGGTGTGGGCGGCGTGATGGCTCGCGACGGTGCCGCCGTCACGTGGTGGCGTGTGGTGCGCGCGAACGGCACCCTGCCGCCGCATCTGATGGTCGAGGCGCAGACCCAGTGGTTGGCCGAGGGGACGCCGCTGCGTCGGGGGATCGTGGACGTCGACGCCGCGCTCAGCGGGGTTGTTGTGTCGCCGGGAGACCATCAGCCTCTGCACAACTGATCAGAGGTGACCGTCTCTCGGTTACCCGCACCGGGCAACGTCAGGAGTCCGAGACCCGATCGCCCGCGGACAGTCCGGTGGAGGAGAGGGCGGTGGCGATGTCGGGGTGTCGGAAGATCGAGGTCACCTGATCGTGCACCACGCGAAACGCCGCGGCCTCGGTGACCGGGCCGGAGCTGTCCGCCGCCGTGGCCTCCTCCTCGACCACCACCACGCCGTCGCGGTAGTAGAGCTCGCCCGGCGTCAGGGACACATCGGGGTGCTCGGCCCAGGCGCGCAGGGCTGCGATGCCCTGACCGGCGCCGTCGGCCGACCCCACTTCGACGTCGTCGCTCGACAGTGCCAGGACGGTCTCGACGTCACCATCGTTGAGCGCGTCGTGCCAGGCGAGGACGGTGGCGATCTCGGAGGTGCTCATACAGCGAATCTAGCCGACCCGCGTCGCGCCACCGGGCACCATGGAGTGATGGCAACCGATAGAGCGCCGGATGTGGCGCGGCACCTGGGTACCGGACTGACCGTGTGGGGTGTGGGGAGTGTGATCGCGGGCGCAGCCGCCGCGAGGTGGGGGCGTCGGCCCGGTGTGCGCGCCTTCGGCGTTCAGAGCGCGCTGTGGGGTGCGATCGACGTGGCCATTGCCGCGGCGGGCGCACTGTCGACGACGCCGCCGACGACGCCGAAGCTGCGACGGTTGCTCCTGATCAACGTCGGCCTGGACGTGGGGTACGTGGCCACCGGCGCCCACATTGCGGTCCGCACACCGACTTTCGGTGGACGGATCACCCGCGAGCAGGCCATCGGGCACGGGTCGGCCATCGTGGTGCAGGGTGCGGCGCTACTGGCTCTCGACTCCACTCACGCAGCCCAGCTTCGCTGAACGGTTTCGGATCAGAGCGATCGCAACACTGTCGACGGCGGACGATGCTCGCGAGGGTGATCGGTGACTTCTCACCGAAAGGCCAACACCGATGACCGTCACCACCGAAGCCCACGCCGGCCCCACCGACGCCGAGCTCAGCGCCCGCTTCCAGCCGATATTCGACCGCATCGCCGAGGGGGCGGTGGCTCGTGAGCGCGATCGCCGTCTGGCGTACGAGGAGATCGGCTCGCTGCGCGAGGCGGGGTTCGGGGCGCTGCGGGTGCCGGTGGAGTTCGGCGGTCTCGGCGCCTCGGTGACGCAGCTGTTCTCCCTCCTGATCGACCTGGCCGCGGCGGAATCGAATCTGCCGCAGGCACTTCGCGTGCACTGGAGCTTCGTGGAGGATCAGCTCGCCGCCGAGCCCGGACCGGAGCGGGGGCGGTGGCTGCGCGCGGTGGCGCAGGGAGAACTGGTGGGCAACGCCATCACCGAACCCGGGGTGGGCGCGGTGGACCGCTACCGCACGACACTCACGCGCGACGGCGACGGATACCGGTTGACCGGTGAGAAGTTCTACAGCACCGGCAGCCTCTACTCGAACTACATCCTCGTGGCCGCCGATCTCGACGGTGAGCGCGTGTCGGTGCTGGTGGACGCACAGGCCTCCGGCGTCGCCCAGCGCGACGACTGGGACGGGTTCGGCCAACGCCTCACCGCCAGTGGCACAACGACATTCGACAACGTCGCGGTGGCGGCAGATCGGGTCCTCGGTCCGGGTTACGGCGCTCCGGGCCGCACCTACGGCACGTCCTACCTGCAGTTGGTGCAGCTGGCCGTGCTGGCGGGTATCGCTCGTCGCGCCACCGACGACGTCACCGAGTGGGTGCGCGCCCGCACCCGCACCTACACCCACACTGCGGGCGACGTGCCGCGCCGCGATCCGGTGGTGCAGGCGCTGGTGGGCGAGCTGTCAGCAGCCGCGTTCTCCTCGCGCGCACTCGTCCTCGCAGCCGCGGCCGACGTGGAGGTGGCAGTGGCGCGTCGCGACGACGAGTCGCTCGACCGGGCCGAACTGACCACGGCCTACGCGCAGTCCACGGTGGTCGATCTCGTTCTCGGGGTGACCACGAAGCTGTTCGAGGTCGGCGGCGCGTCGATCACCTCGGAGGGCACCGCCTTCGATCGTCACTGGCGCAACGCCCGCACCATCTCGGTGCACAACCCGGTGCGGCAGAAGCTTCGCTCGGTGGGCGCGCACGTGCTCAACGGCGACGACCTGCCGTACGCCTGGAGCGCGGGCAACAAGCCCAGCTGAGCTGCTTCCGAGCTGATTCGCAGCGACGTCCGGGCTACTTCGACTGCGTCCGGAAGCACACGGCCACGACGCCCGCGGTCGCGGCGGCCACCGCGGGGTCGGGCTCGGCGCCGGACCGAGCCATGAAGGTGCTGCGGGAGGTGACCTTGCGGGTGCCGTGCTGGTCGGAGACCTGGTTCTCGAGCACGATCAGGTCGCTGCCCGCGGCCTGACGAAACGATGCCAGGTGCACGTCGCACACCAGGCGGTCGCCGACGGTGAGCGGGTGGTGGACCTCGAACTGCTGGTCGATCTGCAGCAGACCGGCGGTGTCGTAGTCGTCGATGACGTTCTCGATGGTGAACTCCACCACCGAGGCGCCGAGCACCGACATGAAGGTGATGGGTGCGATCAGGTTGTCGTAGCCCAGCTCGCGCGCCCCCTCGAGGGTGTGGTGAGCGGGGTGCTCGTCCTGCAGGGCGGTGGCGAACTCGCGGATCTTCTCTCGACCCACCTCGTAGTACCCGGGAATGCGGTGAACCTCACCGACGAGGTTGTGCATGCGCTCGGCGACCCGCGCCGCGCGGGCGAGCGTCTCCTCCGAAGGTGGCGTGGTGGGCGACGTCATGGTCCGGGATTTTAACGGGTCGGCCCAGTTGGGACGTACTGCGGCCCAGGGCCGGTCGATCGATCGGGGGGTCGATCTACTGTGGGGTCGATCTACTGTGGGGGTGTGTCGGCTTTCGCTGCAGTGCGCCCCAGCCCGGTCTTCCTCGCTGTGGTGGGGATCTGCGTGGTCGGTGGCGCCATCGCCGTACGTTCCGAGCCCGGGACCCCGGCGTCGTACGCCGGGGTGTTCGTGTTGGTGGTGGCCGGCTGGGTGGTCTCGCTGTGCCTGCACGAGTTCGCCCACGCGATCACGGCGTGGCGCTACGGCGACCGGGACACCGCGGCGCGGGGATACCTGACGCTCAACCCTTTTCGCTACGCGGTGCCGGGGTTGTCGATCGTGTTGCCGCTGATCTTCGTGGCACTGGGCGGGATCGGGCTCCCGGGTGGCGCAGTGTGGCTGAACACCGCCGGCATGACCCCCCGCCAGCGCACGCTGGTCTCCCTGGCCGGCCCGGCCGCGAATGCTGCGCTCGCGGTGATACTCCTGGCGATCGTCGCGCGATACGGCTCCGACACCGACGCGCCGTCGCTGTGGTTCGGCCTGAGTTTCCTCGCGCAGTTGCAGGTGATCGCCGTGGTGCTCAACCTGCTGCCGGTGCCCGGTCTGGACGGGTACGGCGCTCTCGAGCCACACCTGTCGATGCAGACCCGCCGGGCACTCGCCGGGGTCGGCCCGTTCGGGATCCTGATCGTGTTCGCCCTGCTGTTCGTCCCGGCGTTCAACCGGGCGTTCTTCGGTTTCGTGGACGCGATCTACGGCCTGTCCGGTGTGCCGTCGCTGTGGGCCGCCTACGGCAGCGCCCTCACTCGGTTCTGGACCGGTTTCTAACTCGCCTGCTGCGCGTCGCGGGTGGCCTTGGTCAGCGCCCGCCGCCGGCGCGCTCGCACCACGAGGTACACCAGCACGAGGAAGACGACGACGGCGATGATCGCGCCGACCCCGGAGGCGCCGCGGAATCCGGGTGCCTCTGTGTCGAGGGTGCGCTCACCTGCGTGGGCGGCATTGCCCGTGCCCAGCACGATCGACAGGGTGAGCAGGTTGGGGACCGCAACCGCCAGTGCCGCGACGGCGGACAGCAGTGCCACCGGCTTGCTCACGCGGGTCTTGCGCGCGGCCACGCCGAGCCAGAGCAGCAACAACGGAACCAGCGTGCACACGATGCCGAAGGTCAGGCCCCACCCGATCCCTCGGTGGAAGGTCTGCCCGGCGAGGTCCCCGACCCGGATGCTCCACCAGCGCGGTGCCACCGCCGCGAGGACGAAATACGTGATCACCACGATCACCAGCGCGATCCCGATCGCGATGACCCGACCCTTCCACGGCGATCGCTTCTTCTCTGCTGCAGTGCCCTGATCGATGGTCATGGCCCCGATCCTAGGTGGCCGCAGCCAGAGTTCGCGAGGATCGTTGCGCCCGAGCGAATTACACGATTGAAAGTTGCCGGAGTGACTGGCGTGGCAATTGGTGCCTGTGGTGCAATCGGTGTCGACACCTCTTCCACGGCCGGGTGCTCGGGTGCGGCGCCACGGTCGGCCACAGCAACGAAACGGACAACTACGTGCATCTCTCACGCCGCGACCTCCTCCGACACGCCGGCCGCGGCTCCGTTGCGGTGGGCGTAGCCGCCGTCGGGCTCGGCGGACTCGCCGGGCGAGCACGAGCGGAGTCCACCCGGCCGGTTCTCGGTACCGTCGTCGACTTCGCCGGCGGCGTTCCGTCCGCCGAGGCGATCCTGGCGGCCGGTCACATCGGTGCCGTGCGCTACGTCTCCGACCGTCGGCCCGGCGCGCAGTGGATGACCGGCAAACCCCTCACCGCGGCCGAGGCCGAGGCGCTCACGGCAGCGGGAGCGCAGGTGGTCTCGTGTTACCAGTTCGGGAAGGGCCCCACCGCCGACTGGCGCGGCGGGCTCGAGGCGGGCAAGCGTCACGCCGAGCGGGCGATCGAACTGCACACCGCAGCGGGCGGCCCGACGGGACGGCCGATCTACGCCTCCATCGACGACAATCCCACCGAAGCCGAGTACCACTCCATGATCGCGCCATACCTCGAGGGGTGGCAGTCGGTGATCGGCGATGTCGACCTCGGCGTGTACGCCAACACCCCGACCATCGATCGCGTCATCGCGGACCGGCTGGGCAACTTCCTGTGGCAGCACGACTGGGGTACGCCGGAGGGCTACGTCCACCCCAATGCCGACCTGCACCAGATCCGCATCGACGACGACACCATCGACGGTGTCGGCGTGGACATCAACACGGTTCTCAGCGCTGATTTCGGTCAGTGGTCACTGGCCTGATCGCCGCGGGTGTAACCGATCGCGAGCTGCGAGCGACGTCACAGAGGACAGCGACGTCACAGGGCAACACAGACACCACGACTTGGACCAGGAGCGCGAGATGTCCGTTCTCATCGATCTGTTCTACGACTTCTTGAACTACATCTACTCCGGGATCAACTTCGGTTCGTAGGTCCCGAGCCGGCTCAGACCACGAAGGCCGCGACCGTCGGAGGGAAGTTGCAGGGCAGCCCCGCCTGAGTGGACACCGAGCCGCCCACCGAGGCGAGGACCCGCCCGCGTCCGGTGTCGACGACCGTCGACAGAGTCGCCGGGCCGGTGGGGTTGATGCCGGCGCTGCCGTCCAGGACGGCGGAGCCGGTGCGCAGGGTGTCGATGTTGACCCAGTTCACCACCAGCGGTGCGGCCTGGCGGTCGGCGAGCGCCGCGGTTCCCAGCGCGGTGAACACGAAGCCTGCCTGGCCCGGGCGGGGGCCGGGGGGCGGCAGGGTGGCCGGACCGGAGACCGCCAATGCGGACCCGACCGAGTTGCCGGTGGTGGAGATGCATCCGAACGCGACGGTGGGGTAGAGGAACTGCGCGATCACGGGCCCGCCGCTGGGGATGTCCGGACCACCGCCCTCGCTGCCGTCGAGGAACGTGATGACCGACTCGACCGTGGCCTTGGCCTCCGGTGGGAGCGGTGCGGAGGCCAGCGCTGCGCGAATCTGCGCGAGGAGATCGGCGGGGACCAGACCGGCCGGGGTGGTCTGCAGGGACGCGATGATCGAGGGGATCACGCCGAGCACCGCACCGGCATCGGCTGCCGGCGGGATCGGGTCGGCCACAGCGGGCGAGGGGACGGCGACGGGCACCAGGGCGACCCCCGCAGCGACGGCTGCGGCCGCGATCAGACTTCGGGTCGAAAGGGTACGGCGCACCGGGGAACTCCTGGAAGGTCGCGAGCGGATCGAGCTGTCGGTCGTGCTCTGCAAGCCTAAGGAGGTTTCGCACCGGTTGTACAACCGAGCCGAATCGACCGATAGGCTCGACCGGTACCCCCGCGGGCCGCGTCGTCGGAACCGCGAAACGCCAGCTACGGAGAGTGCAGAGAACGTGATGGCACGATCGGCGGGCAGTTCGGAGAGGGCGTCGGCAGCGTCGATCCTGTTGCGATTCGCACCACATTTGCTGATTTCGACGCTGATTCTGCGGGCGTTGTGGACCTTTTTCACCCCCAACGGGATGAACTGGGTCGACCTGCACGTGTACGTCGACGGGTCCGCAGCTCTCGACGGCGGCGACCTCTACGGGTTCGTCTACGCCGACCAGACCCCCGACTTCCCCCTCCCGTTCACCTACCCACCGTTCGCCGCCGTGGTGTTCTTCCCGCTCCACTACCTACCGTTCACGCTCGTCGGTATCGCGTGGCAGGTCGGCACCGCCGCTGCCCTCTACGCGGTGGTGCGGATCGCGCTGTCGATGGTGCTCGGCGAGCGCGCGCACAGCGTCGACGGCCGGCGCGCCGCTCTGCTGTGGACGGCGGTGGGGCTGTGGACCGAATCGCTGCGCACCACTCTCGACTACGGCCAGGTCAACGTTTTCCTGGTGCTGCTGGCGATGCTGGCCGCACGCAGTGCGTCGTCCGCGCTGTCCGGCTCGATGGTCGGCATCGCGGCGGGGATCAAGCTGACTCCGGCGGTCACCGGCCTGTACTTCCTCGCCCGACGTCGGTGGGCGGCGGCGGTGTGGTCGGCCGTCGCGTTCGCCGCAACCATCGGGATCAGCGCTCTGATCGCGCCCGGTCAGACGCATCGGTACTTCACCTCGATCCTGGGCGACGCCTCGCGCATCGGGCCGGTGGGGTCGGTGTGGAACCAGTCGCTACGCGGAGCCCTCACGCGCATCGTCGGCCGCGACGTCGGAACCGGGCCGCTGCTGGTGGGTGCGGTGGTCGTGGTGGCGGTGCTCGCGGTGGTGGCCTGGCGTGCCCTCGCCGCCGACGATCGCCTCGGCACTCTGATGCTCGTGCAGTACTTCGGGCTGCTGGTCTCGCCGATCTCGTGGTCGCACCACTGGGTGTGGGTGGTTCCCCTGCTCATCTGGTTGCTGCACGGCCCGTACGCCGGTCACCTCGGGACGCGACTGGTTGCCGGCTTCTGGCTGGTGACCACACTGGTCGGCGTTCCCTGGCTCCTCAGCTTCGCTCAACCCGACATCTGGACCGTGCAGCGCCCGGCTCTGCTGGCCTGGCTCGGCGCGGTGAATGTGGTGGGGACCGTGGTGACGTGGCTGTGGATCGCCTACGTCGGTCGCCGCGCGCGGGTCGACGCTACGCCGACGCCAGCCGATCGATCGTCGACGCCAATGCCACATCCAGCCCCGTGATGCCCCCCGCGGAGTGGGTGGAGACGGTGAAGGTCACCGTTCGCCAGCGGATGTCGATGTCGGGATGGTGGTCGACCTCCTCGGCCGCCCGGGCGACGCGGGTCACCAGGTCGATCGCCTCGAGGAACGTCGGTGCCGTCACCGCCCGGGTGAGTGCCTCACCACTGCGCTGCCAGAGCGGGAGGGTGCGCAACGCGTCCGTGATGGCGTCGTCGGTCAGTTTCGCCTGTGCGGTCATGCCTTCGATAGTGCCCTCTGAGCGGGCGGGGGTGTGGCGATGACGGTGAACGTGGTGGTGGCGGGTGCGTTGATCGAGGACTCGACGCTGCTGGTGGCGCAGCGCGCGACACCGGCGGAACTGGCCGGGCTGTGGGAGTTGCCGGGCGGGAAGGTCGACGACGACGAGTCCGAGGCCGACGCCCTGGTGCGTGAACTTCGTGAGGAGTTGGCCGTCGAGGTGGTGGTGCACGAGCGGATCGGAGGGGACGTCGCGCTCGAGCCGACCTCGACGGGGGCGCAGGTGGTGCTGCGGGCGTACCGCGTGGAACGCCTGAGCGGAACACCGACGGCGCGGGAGCATCGGGCGCTCGCGCGGGTGCGCGCGCAGGAGTTGGCGACGCTCGAGTGGGTGCCCGCCGACCGAGTGTGGGTCGAGGAGCTCGCCGCCCTGCTGCGCCCTGGCCGGTAGTTCAGGCGGCGCGTGCTTTCGCAAGGCCCTTCTTCAGCTCCTTGCCCGTGGCGCCTGCCTTCTGCAGTTTCTGCATCCGCATCACCACCAGCGGACAAGTGATGCAGCGCAGGTCCTTTCGGCAGCACTTCTTCTTGGGCTTGAGGGAGGCAACTCGTGCCGCGGAGACCTTGCTCGACATGAGCCTGAGGTTACCCTGCCCTAACTTTCTTGGGAAGGGTCTGCCGTGTGTGGGTGAGCGTCGTCACTGCTGTGTGGCGGCTAAACTATGGCGGTCGCCTTCGTGCCGCGACGGAGCGCGCTCTCTGGGCCGCTGGCCCCGCACCCCCACTCGACCCAGGAGAAGTTCCGCGTGAGCACCCCAGCCCCCGTCTCGTTCCGCAACGTCGCCATCGTTGCGCACGTCGACCACGGAAAGACCACCCTCGTCGACGCGATGCTGCGCCAGTCGGGCGCCTTCGCCGAGCGGGCGGAACTGGTCGACCGGGTCATGGACTCCGGCGACCTGGAGAAGGAGAAGGGCATCACGATCCTGGCGAAGAACACGGCGGTCCACCGCCGCAACGCCGACGGATCGACCACCGTCATCAACGTCATCGACACCCCCGGCCACGCCGACTTCGGCGGCGAGGTCGAGCGCGGGTTGTCGATGGTCGACGGCGTCGTGCTGCTGGTCGATGCCTCCGAGGGGCCGCTGCCGCAGACGCGCTTCGTGCTGCGCAAGGCCCTCGCGGCATCACTGCCGGTGATCCTTGTGGTCAACAAGACCGATCGCCCCGACGCGCGTATCGAAGAGGTGGTCTCCGAGAGCCACGACCTTCTGCTCGACCTTGCCTCCGATCTCGACGACGAGGCCGCCGAGGCCGCGGAACTGGCCCTGGACCTGCCCGTGCTGTACGCCTCCGGGCGAGAGGGCAAGGCGAGCAGGGAGCAGCCCGAGAACGGCAGTGCGCCCGACGCGGAGAACCTCGACGCCCTGTTCGAGGTGCTGCTGGACTACATCCCGGCACCCAAGGGCGACCCCTCGGCGCCGCTGCAGGCACACGTGACCAACCTCGACGCCTCGGCCTTCCTCGGACGCCTCGCGCTGGTGCGCATCCACAACGGCGAGCTGCGCAAGGGCCAGACGGTGAGCTGGATGCGTGAGATCGACGGCGAGCCCGTGGTGCAGAAGGCCAAGGTCACCGAACTGCTGACCACGATCGGCGTCGAGCGAGTGCCGGGCGAGACGGGCGTGGCCGGGGACATCGTCGCCGTCGCCGGATTCCCGGACATCATGATCGGCGACACCCTGGCCGATCTCGAGAACCCGGTCGCGCTCCCACGCATCACCGTCGACCAGCCCGCGATCTCGGTGACCATCGGCACCAACACCAGCCCGCTGGTGGGTCGGGTGAGCGGACACAAGCTCACCGCCCGGATGGTCAAGTCACGGCTCGATCAGGAACTCATCGGCAACGTCTCGCTCCGCGTACTCGACATCGGCCGTCCCGACGCGTGGGAGGTGCAGGGCCGCGGTGAGCTGGCGTTGGCCATCCTCGTCGAGCAGATGCGGCGCGAAGGATTCGAGCTGACCGTCGGCAAGCCGCAGGTGGTCACCAAGCAGGTCGACGGCAAGCTGCACGAGCCGTTCGAAGAGCTCACCATCGACACCCCCGAGGAGCACCTCGGCAGCGTCACCCAGCTGCTGGCCGCCCGCAAGGGAAAGATGGTCCAGATGTCCAACCACGGAGCCGGCTGGGTGCGCATGGAGTTCATCGTTCCCTCGCGCGGGCTCATCGGGTTCCGCACCGACTTCCTCACCGAGACCCGCGGAACCGGTATCGCCAACGCCGTCTTCCACGGCTACGCGCCGTGGGCCGGTGAGATCCGGGCGCGCCACACCGGCTCGCTGGTCTCCGACCGTCAGGGCAGCGTCACCCCGTTCGCGATGATCCAGCTCGCCGACCGCGGCACGTTCTTCGTCGAGCCGGGCGCCGACACCTACGAGGGCATGGTGGTCGGCATCAACCCGCGTCAGGAGGATCTCGACATCAACGTCACCCGCGAGAAGAAGCTGACCAACATGCGTCAGTCGTCCGCCGACGTGATGGAGACCCTCGCCAAGCCGAAGAAGCTCGACCTCGAGATGGCCATGGAGTTCTGCGCCGCCGACGAGTGCGTGGAGGTCACGCCCGAGGTGGTGCGCGTGCGCAAGGTGCACCTCGACGGCAACGAGCGAGCCCGCGAGCGCTCGCGCAGCAAGTCCCGCGACAAGGCGGCCCTCTAGGGGTGCGCCCGACCGGCTCGACCACCGAACGCCCGGCCCGCGCGCGGATCGCCGCGGTGGCGGTGCTCGCCCTCATGCTGTCCGCGTGCGCGGCCAACCCGCCACCTCCGATTCAGAGCACGCAGACCACCTCGTCGAAGGCTCCCGCGGCCTCGACGTCGACCAACCCCGTGGTCGTTGCCGTCGACGACACCGGTGTCGGGTTCAACCCGCACCTCGTGGCCGACCTCTCGCCCGCCACGGTGGCCGTCGCGTCGATGGTGCTTCCCAGCCCGTTCCGTCCCACCCCGGGACCGGACGGGTCGACGATCTGGACACTCGACTCGTCGCTGATGGTCTCCGCGGAGGTCACCAACACCGCGCCCTTCACCCTGACGTACGTGCTGCGGGGTGATTCTCAGTGGTCCGACAGCGCGCCCATCGCGGCGGAGGACTTCCGCTACCTGTGGCAGCAGATGATCACCGCGCCGGGGGCGGTCGATCCGGCCGGGTACTCCCTCATCCGCGACGTGCAGTCCTCCGGCGGTGGCAAGACGGTGACGGTGATCCTCGCCGAGGCCTACCCGGCGTGGCGTGAGCTGTTCACGGCACTTCTGCCGTCGCACCTGGTCAAGGACTCACCGGGCGGATTCGAGGACGGTCTGCGCGAGAACGTGCCGGTCTCGGGCGGGCCGTTTCGCGTCAAGTCCGTCGACAAGGGGCGCGACGAGATCCTCCTCGAACGCAACGACAGATACTGGGGCACCCCGGCCACACCCGATCAGGTTCTCCTGCGCCGAGGCGGCACGCCCGCGCAGCTGGCCGATTCGATGCGTTCGGGTGACGCGCAGGTCGCCCAGGTACGCGACGGCAACGCCGCCCGTGTGCAACTCGAGGCGATCTCCGGCCTGACCGTCGCCACCCTGCCGCAGCCGCGGGCACTCGAATTCGTCCTCAACGCTCGGCGACCGGCGCTGGCGGACGTCTCGACCCGGCGCGCCGTCATGGGTCTTCTCGATCCGGCGTTGCTGGCGACGGTGGCCGCAGGCGGTGGAATCAACGATCGCCAGACCCGCGCCCAGCTCCTCGTGCCGTCCGACCGCGGCTACGCGCCCACCGATCCACCCCCGCTCGGGGTCGACGCTGCCGTCGCCGCGCTGCGCGGGCAGGGCTTTCCGGCGGGCGCCCCGGTCGTGAACGGCCCGCAGTCGGCCACCGCCACGGCGCCGGCCACCCCGGTCGAACCCGGTGTCCGCGGCCCACTGACGCTGGTGATCGGTACCGCCACCGGCGACGCCATCGCAGCTGCCGTCGCGAACACCGCCGCCGATCAGCTCCGCAGATCCGGTGTCGAGGTCAGTGTGAGCACGCTCGACCCCACCGAGCTCTACGGTGAGGCACTGACGGGCGGAACCGTCGACGCCGTGGTCGGGTGGACTCGGGCGGGCGCCGATCCCGCCACCGCACTGGCATCCCGCTTCGGCTGCAGTGCGCCGCTCGTCGACGGTAGAGCCGTGGACCCGCGGGCGCTCAGCAACGTCGCGGGCGTGTGCGACCCGGCTCTGCAGCCGTCGATCGACCGGGCGCTCGTCGGCGCCGCCGACGCAGCCCAGACCATCGCTGCCGCCGAGCCCGCCCTGTGGGCTCTGGCGTCGGTGCTGCCGATCATCCAGGACACCTCGACGGTCGCGGTCGGCCCCGGCGTGGGCGGTGTGTCACTGGTCGGGCCGCCCGCGGCCGGGGTGTTCGGGGGGGCCGCCGGATGGGTCAGGAACACCAGGTGACCGGCGCACCGAGGCTGCTGCTGGTGCACGCACATCCAGACGACGAGTCCATCACCACCGGTGGAACCATCGCCCTGGCCGTCGACGCCGGTGCCCGGGTCACCGTGGTCACCTGCTCGCTCGGCGAGGAGGGCGAGGTGATCGGTGACCGCTGGGCCGATCTGGTGGTCGATCGGGCGGATCAGCTCGGTGGCTACCGCATCCACGAACTCACCCGCGCGCTCGAGGCCCTCGGGTGCGACCCGCCGCGGTTCCTCGGCGGCGCAGGCCGATGGCGCGACTCGGGGATGGTGGACCCGGCGACGTCGGCGCATCCTCGCGCGTTCGTCCATGCCGACCGCGACGAGGTGGTCGGCGCGATGGTGCAGGTGGTGCGCGAGGTCCGCCCGCACGTGGTGGTCTCCTACGACCCGCCGGGTGGATACGGCCACCCCGATCATCAGCAGGTCCACACCGTGACCACCGCGGCCCTGTACGCGGCCGCAGACCCCGGGTACCGGGCAGACCTCGGCGACCCGTGGTCGGTGCAGAAGTTCTACTGGACGGTCACCGGGGCACGACAGTTGGCGGACGGGCTGGCCGACCTCGGCGAGTATCCGCCCGCCTGGCGTGAGCCGGCTGCCGGTGAGCTACCGAGCGTGCCCGATTCCGTGGTGACCACCTCCATCGACGTTCGGCCGGTGCTCGATCGCAAGCTCGCCGCCCTGCGCGCGCACGCGACGCAGTTGACTGTCTCGGAGTCGGGTCGGGCGTACGCGCTGTCGAACAACGTGGTCCAACCCGTCCTGGCCGACGAGCAGTACGTGCTGGTGGCCGGGGTCCGCGGCACGGTGGACTCCGTCGGTCTCGAACGTGACCTGCTGGCCGGTATCGATGCGACGGGTACGCTGTGAGCCGCATCACCGATCGACGCCATGCGTCGCCGGCCGGAACGAACCTGAGGAGCTTGCTCGATGTCTTTCCTGGAACTGCTCGGCCAACTGCTGAACCCGTTCAAGGCGCCCTGGGTGGATGTTCCCGCTCTGTACAACGCGACGGTGCACGCCTTCGCCATCGATGCCAGCAACTTCCTGGTCACGCTGGGTTTCCCGAAGCGCTGATCCCGGTATTCGCGGGGGGTCGATCGTGACGCTTCCCGGCTCCACACCGCTGCCGGACGCCACTGCGGTCGCTCGCGCGCGCGGAGTCCTGCGCAGCGTCGACGTGGCCACTCTCGCCGCCCTGACCTTCGACGGGTTCCTCTGCGCCGTTCTGGCGGTGCTGTTCCTGCCGCTGTACGTGGGCAGTACCGCTCTCCCGATCAGCGCGCTCCTCGCGGGAGTGGCCAACGTGGTGTTGCTGCGGGCCGCGGGGCGGGTGTCGGGCAGCGCCGCCGGTAGCGCGCTCCCGCTCATCGGTTTCGCGGTGGGGTTCTTCCTCTGCACGCTCGGCGGCCCCGGCGGCGACGCGCTGGTGCTCTCCGACTGGCGCACCCTGCTGCTGATCATCGGCGGCATGGGTCCACCGGCGGCGCTGCTGATCACCGCGCGCGTGCGCGCGCTCGGAAACCTCACCGGCCCGGCCTCGAAGGTCTAGGGCCCGTCGAGTCCCGCCGCCCGGGCCGCGGCGCCGAGCACGTCCTCGAGCATCGCCGGGGTCAATCGGCCGGTGAAGGTGTTCTGCTGGCTCACGTGGTAGCACCCGAACAGAGCCACCGGCGCGCGACCGCGGACAGCGGGTCGAAGGTCCACGCGCACACCGTGTCCGAACTTCGGCCGCGGGGTCGGCACCACCCATCCGGCCTCGGCCAACACCGGCAGCAGCGCCTGCCAGCCGAACCCACCGAGGACCACCACGGACCGCAGTGTAGGAGCGAGGATGTCGAGTTCACGCAGCAGGAACGGTCGACAGCGATCGCGCTCGTCGGGCGTCGGTTTGTTCTCGGGCGGCGCGCAGTGCACGGGGGCGGAGATGCGGGTGCCGATCGGTTCGGTGCCGTCGGTTCGGCTCACGGACATCGGTGCGGTGGCCAGACCCACGGCGTGCAAGGCCGCGAACAGCACGTCGCCGCTGCGGTCGCCGGTGAACATCCTGCCGGTCCGGTTGGCGCCGTGCGCGGCGGGCGCCAGACCCACCACCAGCAACGCCGCGTCCGCCGGTCCGAAGCCGGGAACCGCTCGGCCCCAATAGTTCTCGTCGACGTAGGCGGCTCGCCTGGTCGCCGCGACGTGCTCGCGCCAGGACACCAGTCGCGGGCAGGCTCGGCACGCCGCGACGTCGCGATCGAGCGCCCGCAGGCGACTCACCCGCGACGGGCCCACACGTCGCCCGATCCCGGTCTGGCCGCCTCGACGATCGACCAGGCATCGCCGACAGGTACGTCCACGATGTCGTAGTGGCCCCGACCGGCGCCGGTGGTCGCGATCACGGTGGCCACCCCCGCCCGTCGCTGAAAGAAGCTCTGCCGCACCGTCCAACCGACGATTCCCGCGGCGTCGACAACGTGGCGACGACGCTCGAGAGAACCCGACGAGGCCACCAGGGTGCCCGGCTCCACGCCGTGCCCGAGCCCTCGATAGCGGTCGACGGCCAACACGAGTGCGACGGCCGCCGCGCCGGCGAGTACCACCGCGATCCACCACGGGAGGTCGGCGAGAGCTGCCCAGATCGCGGTGGCGCCTGCCAGGATCAGCACGGGCAGCAGCGCGCGGGTGATCCTGCGGCGCAGGGCGATCGGTCCGTGCGAGATCAGGTCGCCGGTCAGTGCCATCGGCCCGCGTCGCAACACGTTCGAACCCACCCGCACCACATCGGTGCGAGGTGCGGCCGGCAACAGCAGTGACGACTCGTTGCCCTCGGCGCTGACGCCGGTCATGATCGCCTCGAGCCGCGCACCTCTGGCCAGGCGCAGCAGTATCGATGCGCGCATCGTCACCCCGCGCAGGCGCCCACGATCGAGCGAGACCGCCCGCGTACGCAGCAACCCGTGGCCCACGTGCAGGCTGTGCCCGTCGTCGGTGAGCCGGAAGTTGCCATAGGTGAGCACGTAGTGGATCGCGGCGACCAGGCTCGCCCCCGCGATCACGATCACCACCGCCACCGCGATGGTCGCCGCGATTCCCAGGCGATCGGCCGTCGCGTTGACCGCCGACTCCGCCCCCGACTTCTCGAGGTCGTCCCAGATCCCGGCCTGCGAGGCCAGACCTGCGGCGCCGACGAAGACGGCGAGGCCGGTCGTCGACAGGGGAGCGAACCGCACCCATGAGAAGCGGAAGCCGGACATCTCCGGTCCTGCCGCGCCGCGCGGCGGGACCGGGGTCACGAGCGACGGTTCGTGCGCCGCAGAGGATCCGGGGTCGGGTTCGGTGAGGGCCGCGCGGGAGAGCAGTTCGGCGCGCAGAGCGTCGATGCTGCGGGTGGCGATGCCGTTGAGTTCGATATGGCCCGGTCCGTCCTTGGACGCCTGCTGCCCTGTGCCGATGCGGACGATGGACAGTCCCAGCAGACGGTGCATCACGGTCGCTTCGACGTCGACGCTACGAACTCGGCTGCGCGGGATCGACGTGGTGGTCCGGCGCACGATGCCGGCGCGCATCTCGATGCGCTCGTCCCCGATGCGGTAGGTGGTGCTGAGCCAGCGTCCGATCGCGACGAACACCAGCACGACCGCCACGATGATCCCGGAGAGGTGATTGCCGCTCGCCGACCCGGCGAAGATGGCCACCAGCAGCACCGGGAGCAGGCGGATCGCCTCGCGCACCGGGTGGATCGCGAGCATCCGGGCGTCCAGGCGCAACCAGGGCGGTTCGGCGGCGGCGCCCGGGACCGGCGCGGTCATGTCGCGTCGCCGCGCATCGCAGCGGCGGCGCGCGTGAGGTGGGCAACCACATCGTCGGCCACGGCCCGGTCGAGGGCGGTGATGGTGATGTTGCCCGCGGACGACGCGGTGGTGACGGTGACCGTGGACAGATCGAGCATCCGTTCCAGCGGGCCACGCGCGGTGTCGACGGTCTGCACGCGCGAGAGCGGGGCGATGCGACTCTCCTGCGTCAGCCATCCCGAGCGCGTGTAGACGGCGGTGTCGCTGATGTCCCAGCGGTGAACCCGGTAGCGCCACCGTGGCACCGCGACGATGTGCACGACGGCGAGCGCGACCGTGATCACCAGGACCAGCAGGTGCACACCGGCAACCGGCCCGGTGGGATCGTCGCGCAGGTTCCCGTCGAACACGGCCCACACGATCTGCGCCAGGAGGACGGGCAGCCACAGCGCGACCGCGCCGATGGTCCAGAGGGTTCGCGCACGCGGGCTCGGCAGGCGGGTCGGTTCCACCATCGTGACCATGGGCAAGAAACCTAGCCCGCACTCGGCGCCGCGTCGAGACAGCACCTACCGGGTGGCAGTGACACCGTTGCCCCGGGTGGCAGTGACAGCGTTGCCCCGGGTGGCAGTGACACCGTTGCCCCGGGTGGCAGGGGGTGCGGGCGACGGCGCATGATCGACCTGTGACATTGCTGCCCGACCCTGCTCTTCCAGCCAAGCCCGCACCGTCCGATTCCGCGCCACCGTCCGAGTCCGCACTGCGGCGTGCCCTGCGTCGCGCACGCGACGGTGTGGCGCTCAACGTGGACGAGGCGACGGTACTTCTGCACGCGCGCGGGCCGGCCCTGGACGATCTGTGCGCGAGCGCAGCCCGGGTACGCGACGCGGGCCTGCTCGCCGAGGGACGACCGAACACGGTGACCTACTCGCGCAAGGTGTTCGTCCCGGTCACCCGTCTGTGCCGCGACAGCTGTCACTACTGCACGTTCGTCACGGTGCCCGGCAAGTTGCGCGCCGCCGGTCACGGCATGTTCCTCGAGCCCGACGAGATTCTCGACATCGCTCGGCGCGGCGCCGAACTGGGGTGCAAGGAGGCCCTGCTGACCCTCGGTGATCGTCCGGAGGACCGCTGGCCCGAGGCCGCCGAGTGGTTGGACTCGCGGGGGTACGACTCCACGCTCGACTACGTGCGCGCGATGTCCATCCGGATCCTCGAGGAGACCGGACTGCTGCCGCACCTGAACCCCGGAGTGATGAGTTGGGAGGAACTCTCTCGCCTGCAGCCGGTGGCACCGTCGATGGGGATGATGCTCGAGACCACCTCGCGTCGGCTGTTCGAGGAGAAGGGCCGGGCGCACTACGGCAGTCCGGACAAGGACCCTGCCGTGCGGCTGCGCGCGCTCACCGACGCCGGCCGCCTGTCGATTCCCTTCACCACGGGCATTCTGGTCGGCATCGGGGAGAGCCTGCGCGAGCGGGCGGAGTCGATCATGGCGATCCGCTCGGTCCACCGCGCGTTCGGGCACGTGCAGGAGGTGATCGTGCAGAACTTCCTGGCCAAGTCCGATACCGCCATGCGGTCGGTGCCCGACGCCGGTCTCGAGGAGTTCCGCGCCACGATCGCCGTTGCCCGCCTGCTTCTCGGGCCGGCGATGCGTGTGCAGGCACCGCCGAACCTCGTCGCCGCCGACGAGTGCGCCGCGCTCCTGGCATCCGGGGTGGACGACTGGGGTGGGGTGTCGCCTCTGACGCCCGATCACGTGAACCCCGAACGCCCCTGGCCGAACCTCGATTCGCTCGCGGCCATCTCGGCCGATGCGGGCTTCACACTCGTCGAACGTATTGCCGCGCAACCGAAGTACGTTCTGGCCGGGTCCCCGTGGATCGATCCTCGAATCGCCGCGCACGTGGCGGCGCTCGCCGATCCGGCGACCGGGCTCGCGCGGGCCGACGTGGTGGCGACCGGGTTGCCGTGGCAGGAACCCGACGAGGTGTGGCAGTCCACCGGCCGGGTCGACCTGAACACCGAGATCGACACCGCTGGGCGCAACACCGACACCCGCTCGGACATCGCGTCGGCGTTCGGTGACTGGGATTCGGTGCGCGAGCAGGTTGCCGCTCTCTCGACGCTCACCCCGGTCGATCGGGACGTCGCCGCGGCCCTGCGCCGCGCCGAAGCAGACCCCGGCGGTCTCTCCGACGAGGACTACCTCGCCCTCGCGACGGCCGACGGGCCCGCGCTCGACGCCGTCGCCGCATTCGCCGACCAGCTGCGTCGAGACGTCGTCGGCGACGATGTGACGTACGTGATCAACAGGAACATCAACTTCACGAACATCTGCTACACGGGATGCCGATTCTGCGCGTTCGCCCAGCGCAAGGGCGACGCCGATGCCTTCTCGCTCTCGACCACCGAGGTTGCCGACCGCGCGTGGGAGGCGCACGTTCTCGGCGCGACCGAGGTGTGCATGCAGGGCGGGATCGATCCGGAGTTGCCGGTCACCGGGTACGCGGACCTGGTGCGTGCGGTCAAGGCTCGGGTGCCGTCGATGCACGTGCACGCGTTCTCCCCGATGGAGATCGTCAACGGTGCGTCCCGCGGAGGCCAGAGTGTGCGCGACTGGCTCACCGCTCTGCGCGAGGCAGGTCTGGACACCATCCCCGGCACCGCCGCGGAGATCCTCGACGACGAGGTGCGCTGGGTGCTGACCAAGGGCAAGTTGCCCACGGCCACCTGGGTGGACGTGGTGACCACCGCTCACGAGGTGGGCCTGCGATCGAGCTCGACCATGATGTACGGCCACGTCGACAACCCGTCGCACTGGGTGTCACATCTGAACGTGCTCAAGGGCATCCAGGACCGCACCGGGGGATTCACCGAGTTCGTGCCGCTGCCGTTCGTGCATCAGAGTTCGCCGCTGTACCTCGCCGGTGCGGCCCGGCCGGGGCCGACTCAGCGCGACAACCGGGCCGTCCACGCCCTGGCCCGGATCATGCTGCACGGTCGAATCCCGAACATTCAGACCTCCTGGGTCAAACTCGGAATCACGGGTACACGCGTGATGTTGACCGGGGGAGCGAACGATCTCGGCGGTACGTTGATGGAGGAGACCATCTCGCGCATGGCCGGTTCACAGCACGGCTCGGAGAAGACCGTCGCCGAACTCGTGGACATTGCGGCCGGCATCGGGCGGCGCGCCGTCCAGCGCAGTACCGCCTACACCGAGAGGAACAGTGCTGCGTGAGCAAGGACTATCTGGGCGACGACGCCGTCGCCGCTGTGCTGACCGCTGCCGTGAGGGTGATCACCCCGATGATCGAGGTGCTCGCCGAGAGTGATCCGCTGGGGCTCAAGGAGCGAACCCACCGTCTCGCGAGTGTCGACTCCTCGCTCGCCGACCGTGCGCGCGATGCCGCGACGGACAGGGCCCGCGACATGCTCGCATCGGTGTTCGACGCGGTGGAGAGCCCGGGAACCCATGCGTGGGAGCAACTCACCGTCGATCAGCGGGTGTCCTGGTGGGTCAAGCGCGTCGGCGGCATCACCACCATCGCCGTGGCGTTCCCCGGCATGTTCGGGGTGCTCGCCCGTCGTCTTCCGGTGGGTGATCTTCTCGGATTCGCGAACCAGGCCATCGTCCTCGTCGCGGTCGCGCGCGTGTACGGGGTCACCGAGCGCGACGACCACGTCCGGCTGCTCGCGTCGGTGCTGTGCAATCGGCAGCTCTCGCCGCGAACGGCCGAGCAGGCCGTGGAGAAATCGCTCGAGGACGGCGCATCGACCGAGGTGGCCCCGCGTTCGGCGCGATCACCGTTCTGGGTGCTCTCGACGCTGTGGTCGGTGACCAGGATCCTGCGCGCGGTGGCCGACGAACTGGTCAAGCGACCCCGCAGCCGCACGCTCTACCGGTGGCTCGGTAATCTTCCCGTGGTCGGGGCGATCGCCGGGTACTTCGGTGAGCGTGACGCCCTCGAGAGGGCGGCCAAGCTCGGTCGGCGATGGATCGAGGGCCAGGGCCTCGCCCGCACGTCGACACCCCGGCGAACCACCTTCGTCAACGCTCGGAAAGGGTAAGGAGACCCGCAGTGACCTACACCATCGCAGAGCCCTGCGTCGACGTTCTCGACAAGGCGTGCATCGAGGAGTGCCCGGTCGACTGCATCTACGAGGGCGCTCGGATGCTCTACATCCACCCCGACGAGTGCGTGGACTGCGGTGCCTGCGAACCGGTGTGCCCGGTCGAGGCCATCTTCTACGAGGACGACGTTCCCGATCAGTGGTCGGCGTACGTCAGCGCCAACGTCGATTTCTTCGACGAACTCGGCTCTCCCGGTGGCGCCGCCAAGGTCGGGCGCACCGAGCACGATCCGGCGTTCATCAAGGCGCTGCCGCCCATGGCCGAGAACTGACGGCACCGACATGAGCCTGCGTGTGCCGCGCGCGTCCGGGCTTCCGGATTTTCCGTGGGACTCGCTCGCAGGCGCCAAGAAGACCGCCTCGGCGCATCCGGACGGGTTGGTCGACCTGTCGGTGGGAACACCCGTCGATCCCGTCGCTCCGGTGATTCGCGATGCTCTCGCGGCGGCCTCCGATGTGCCCGGCTACCCCGCCACCGTGGGGACACCGGCGTTGCGTGCCGCCGCGGCGGCGGCATTGAAACGGCGACACGGCATCGTCGGGCTCGACGAGGCCATGATCCTGCCGTCGATCGGCACCAAGGAGACCATCGCCTGGCTGCCGTTCCTGCTCGGGCTCGGCGCCGGCGACACCGTGGTGATCCCGGAGCTCGCCTACCCCACGTACGAGGTGGCGGCTCTGCTGGCGGGCGCCACCATCGCGCGCGCCGACGGGTTGGCTCAGCTGGGACCGACGTCGCCGGCCCTGATCTTCGTGAACTCACCGTCGAACCCCACCGGGCGTGTTCTGGGTGTACCGCACTTGCGCAAGGTGGTCGAGTGGGCACGCGAGCGGGGTGCCATCGTGGTCTCGGACGAGTGCTACCTCGGGTTGAGTTGGACCGGGCCCGCATACTCGGTGCTCGATCCCGCGGTGTGCGACGGCGACATGACCGGGCTGCTGGCCGTGCACTCGCTGTCGAAGACCTCGAATCTCGCCAGCTACCGTGCCGGGTTCGTGGCCGGCGATCGAGCCCTGATCGCGGAGTTGCTCGAGGTGCGCAAGCACGCGGGAATGATGATGCCCTACCCGGTGCAGGTCGCCATGACCGCGGCACTGACCGACGACGCGCACGCCCGCGATCAACGTGAGATCTACCGGCGGCGACGCGAGGTGCTGCACGCAGCGGTGACCGCGGCCGGCTTCACCGTCGACCACTCCGAGGCCGGGCTCTACCTGTGGGTGAGCAGCGGTCGGTCGTGCCGGAGCACGGTCGACTGGTTCGCCGAGCGCGGGATCCTGGTCGCTCCCGGCGAGTTCTACGGCCCGGCCGGCGCCCAACACGTGCGCATCGCCCTCACCGCCACCGATGAGCGGATTGCGGCGGCCGCCGCCCGGCTCGGCTCTGCGTGACGTCCACCCCGCTCGGCGCTCGTTAGACTCCCTGCCGTGAGTGTGGTCGATCGAGCGCAGGAGGACATCGCGCGGGGCGAGCCGTGGCTGGCGCGCAACCGATTGGCCGCGCTGCTCGAACAGGACCCGTCGTCGCAGGCGGCGCTGGACATGCTGGCGTACGCGCACCTGGCCATGGACGACCTCCCGTCGGCCGGTGCGGCCTGGTTCCTCACCGCCCGGCCCGACGACGATCCGCACATCAAACCTGCTCTCGATGCCCTCGCATCGGCGTACCCCGATCCGCTGGTGCTGGCCCGATCGCTGCCCATCCACGGGCCGTCGGCCGCGTATCCACCAGCTGCGCGCGGGCGGTTGGCCGTGCTCGAGTCGCGCATCCGTGCCGGTGGCCAGGAGTGGGAACCACCCGGTGAGGTGCACTTCTTCGAGCAGGACGGCGTCGACGTGGAGGCTTTCCGCGAGTGGCCCGCCACCGTTGCCCAGCCGCGCTCCGGCGTTCGCGTCGTCGCCGCCATACTCGTGGTCGTGATGCTGACCGGCGCCGTTGCCGCCGTGGTCGCGCTGCTGCTGTGACCCGTGCGACGATCGCAGGGTGCTGCTGCGGTCGCTGAACTCCTACACCGTCGCCCGCGGGGACGACATCGAGAACGCCGTCACCTTCCTCGGTCAGAACGAGGTGTCCACCCGCCTCTCGCGCAGCGACATCATCGGTGCCGCCACGTCGGTGGCCGAACGCATCGCTCGCGCGTCCCGCGTGGCCGTCCTCGCCGAGCCGACGCCCCGCACCGTCATCGCCATCGTGGGCTGCCTGATCGCCGGGGTTCCCGTGGTGCCCGTTCCGCCGGACTGCGGACGCGCCGAACTCGACCACATCCTCGCCGACTCCGGAGCGCAGGCCTGGTTGGGAGTCGCGCCCCAACACGACCGATCGTTGCCCGTGGTGCCGGTGCGTCTGCACGCCCGCTCGTGGCACAGTTACCCCGAACCCGCGCCCGAGTCCACCGCCTTCGTCCTCTACACCTCCGGTACCACCGGGCCTCCGAAGGGTGTGGTGCTCAGTCGACGCGCTGTGGCCGCCGGCCTCGACGCGGTGATCGACGCCTGGGCCTGGACCGCGAGAGACGTTCTGGTCCATGGACTTCCGCTCTTCCACGTGCACGGTCTGATCCTGGGTCTGCTCGGTCCGCTGAGAGTGGGAAGCCCCGTGGTCCACACCGTCACACCCACGCCGACCAACTACGCCCGCGCCCGCGGCACCATGTACTTCGGGGTGCCGACGGTGTGGTCGCGCATCGCCGCCGATCCCGAGTCCGCGCGGGCTCTGTCCCATGCGCGTCTGCTGATCTCCGGGAGCGCGCCCCTGCCTGCACCGGTGTTCCATGCGATCGCCGACCTCACCGGTCTGGCCCCCGTCGAGCGCTACGGCATGAGCGAAACGCTCATCACCGTCAGCACCCGCGCCGAAGGTGAGCGCCGCCCCGGCTGGGTCGGCGTCCCCGTTCGCGGTGTCTCCACTCGCCTGCGTACCGAGGACGGGGAGGACGTGCCCCACGACGGGGAGAGCATCGGCCGCCTCGAGGTGCGCGGCGCCCAACTGTTCGACGGGTACCTCGGTAGAGACGATGCCACCGCCGACTCCTTCACCGACGACGGCTGGTTCATCACCGGCGACGTCGCTCGGATCGATGCCGGCGGGTTCCACGCCATCGTGGGCAGGGAGTCGACCGACCTGATCAAGAGCGGTGGCTACCGGATCGGTGCGGGCGAGATCGAGACCTCGCTTCTCGGTCACCCGAGCGTGTCCGAGGTCGCCGTCGTCGGGTTGCCCGACAGCGATCTCGGCCAACGCATCGTCGCCTTCGTGGTCGGCACGGACGTCAGCGAGGAGGACCTCATCGCTCACGTCGCTGCTGAACTCTCGAACCACAAGAGGCCGAGGGAAATTCGCGTCGTCGACGCCCTTCCCCGCAATGCGATGGGGAAGGTGCAGAAGACGCGCCTCTCCTGATCGGGGTGCCCCGGACCGGGCGGGCTCAGTAGCCGTGGTGGTAGGTCATCTCCGACGAATCGACGGTGAGGTTGTCCAGGGGATCGGTGATGTGCTCGGTGACGGCGCCGGTGGTGTCGTAGACGTGGTCGTCGTCGACATCGGTGTACTGGGTGTCGAATACCCCGTCGAAATCGGTGTCCCGCACCTCGATGTTGGCGGTTCCGTCTCCGTCGGTGTCGATGAGGCGCTCGTCCATGATCCCGTCGCCGTTGGTGTCGATGCTCGTGACGTCGGTGGTGCCGTCGTTGTTCATGTCCCAGATGAACGTGTCGACCTTGCCGTCGCCGTCGGTGTCCTGAGCCTGCACACTCATGCCGTCGACCTCACCGGTGTAGTACCCACCGGTCGAGGTGTCGGTGGAGTGGCTGTGGGAGTGCGAGTCGGTCGAGTACGGGGTGGTCGAGTGCGAGTCGGTGGAGTGAGGGCTGGTGGAGTTCGAGTTCGATGAGGTGCCGCTGACGCCGGGGACCCCCGTCGGGATGGTGAGGCTGCCGTATCCGGTGTGGCCGTCGGACATCGAGTTCAAGTCCATGGACGTGCTCTCGGAGTCGTCGACGATGCCGTCACCGTTGTAGTCCGTGTACCGCACGTCGCCGACGCCGTCTCCGTTGATGTCGACGACCACGGCGTCGACGCGGCCATCGCCATCGTCGTCGAAACCCTCGACGTCGGTGCGTCCGTCGCCGTTGGTGTCCTCGAGAATGATGTCGTTGCGACCGTCGGAGTCGGAGTCGATGTTCTTGGTGCTCATGGCGTGTTCCCTGTCGGTTGGTCCGCCTGATCCGGCGGGTCTGTGTGGCTTACACGGACTTGGATGCGGCCGGAAGGGTGAATGTTCCCGCCGTGGTCAGGACCCCATCGGCATGGGTAGCGGGGGCGCGGTGCTCGTGTAGCGATGCCCGGGCGTGGTGATGGTGATGGCGTGCGGTTCGGCGGTGTTGGTGCCGGGGGTGTGTGTCAGGCCCGATGCGTCCTTGACGAGGTTGCAGGTGACGCACAGACCCGCGCTGTTGACGACGCTGGTGGCGCCACCGCGCGAGTGGGGAACCGTGTGGTCGTGGTGAGCGATCGGGTTGCCGCAGTACGGAGTTCGGCACACGCCGCCGTCACGCAGATCGATCAGCGTCGCCAGGGCGGCGGGGAACGTGCGGGTGCGGGAGCGGGTGGCGGTGAGTGCTCCGGTGGTCGGGCAGGCGTAGACCATGCGCAGTGCGGTGGTGGCCTTCTCCTGCGCCAGAGCTGCGTTGCGCGCCGACAGGTCGGCGAGGTGACCGACGAGCTCGCTGATCACCTCCGTGAGTTGGTCCGGATCGGTCGGGTCCAGAGCAGGCCGCACCTGCGGAGGATCCTGCTGTGGCGATGACCCGGGTGGCGGCCGGTATCGGCGTCCGGTGACCGGCGGAATGTCCGCGAGCATGGCCTCGCGTGCGGCGGCGCCGTAATCGCCGGGAACGGGTATCGGCCGATCGCCGTCGGCGACGACGGGAACCGGTGGTGGCGGCTCGACCGGGGGCTCCGAGTGGGTGCGCAGGCTGTCGGCGACGAGCCGGCGCGCCAGAGGTGCGGGGATGGTGGTGCCGTCGCCGAGTCGAGCCGCCTCGCGCCCGCCGGCCAGGAGTGTGCGGTCGGAGACCACCAGGTTCACCGTGGTGGGCACCGATGCGGCGATCGACTGGCCCGTCAGGCGGGTGACGGCGAGGTCGGTGAGGATGTGCGCGCGGGTGCGGCCGGTGTCGTCACCGCGGGCGACGAGCTGCGCGGCACGCGTGTTCAGCGATCCCATGATGTGCGCGCACTGCTCCACGGGAACAGTGATCGAGAGCCGCGCCATGCCGTCGGGCAGCGGGCGAGAGGTCACACGTCGACCCGTCACCGCGGCGTCGCGTCGAGCCAGGACCGCGTCGGCATCGATCTCGGCGACCCACGCGGCCATCAGCTCACGAATCTGCCTGGTGGACGCGCCGACCAGGAGGTCGACACGCTGGGCGATGCGGGCGTCGAGGACCGCGCACCCATCGGGGTTCAGCACCGCGCTGGCGTCGGCGATCACGTGTGCCCGCTCTGCGGTGAGCACGCCGCGATCGAGGAGATCCCACACCGCCGGGAGCGAGGTCATCACCCGACGTGAGCGTGTGATCGCTCGCGTGCCGCTGCTCGCAGATTCCTTGCAGGCCAGCCCGACAACCATGGCCAACCCGGCAGCGCGGCGCGGTCGAGTCGGGACCCGCGTTCCGTCGCTGCGTTCCCGCTCGGCGACTGCCTGCGCGACATCAGCGGCCTCGGCGACCGTGTGCAGTGCGGCGATCACCGCCATCTGCTGCGCTGCGATCGCGGCGGCGGCTCGCTCGAGGCCTGCCAACCGCCGCTCCAGTGCCCCCGCGGACAAACCCGTGATGGCGTCGACAGGCCCGAGAGCTGCCCGAACGGACTCCGCCACCCCCGTCACCGAACACCCCCGTCACCGAACACCCCCGTCACCGAACACCCCCGACACCGAACACCCCCGACACGTCTCGCCCCGACATCTAGCCGGGCCCCCGGACCTACCGCGTCAGCCTACCACATATTCGAACGTATGTGCGATCAAGTTTGGGTTTCCGAATGCTTGCACCGAGTCGGCGCGGACCCACCCATCCTCACACCTTCGGCGCCCCCCGTTCGATGATGGCGGCGGTGTCCACACCGACGGGGAGGGTGCCGTAGACGTTGCCCCAGTCACCGCCGAGTCGGCTGCGGGTGAAGGCGTCCGACACCGCAGGGTGCCCGTATCGCACGAGCAGGGCGCCCTGCAGGGTCAACGCCATCGTGCCGACCACCGTGCGCGCCCGGTGTTCGATCTCGTCGAGGTTGCCCATCGACACCTTCAGCGCGGCGACGGACGCATCGAGATGCGCATCGGCACCCGCTGCGGCGTCGAGCTCGTCGAAGAACGCCGTCACCGACTCCGGCTGTCGAGCCATGGCCCGCAACGTGTCCAGCGCCGCCACATTGCCCGAGCCCTCCCAGATCGACAGCAGCGGAGCCTCCCGATACAGCCGGGGCATGCGCGACTGCTCGACGTATCCGTTGCCGCCCAGGCACTCGAGGGCTTCGGCGGCGTGCGCGGGACCGCGCTTGCACACGAAGTACTTGCTCACGGCCAAGCCGACACGACGCAGGGCCGCGGCCTGCTCGTCCCCACCGACGACTCGGTCGGTCAGCGCCGCCAGCCACAGACCGACCAGGGTCGACGCCTCGGCCTCGATTGCCAGGTCCGCCAACACGTTTCGCATCAGCGGCTGGTCGACGAGCGATCGACCGAACGCGCTGCGGTAGCGGGCGTGATGGATCGCGTGCGCTGTCCCGGTGCGCATCCCCGTCGCCGATCCGAGTGTGCAGTCCAGGCGCGTCAGGTTCACCATCTCGATGATGGTGCGCACCCCCCGCCCTTCTTCGCCCACCAACCATGCTGTCGCGCTGTCGTATTCGACCTCGCCGCTGGCGTTGGAGCGGTTGCCCAGCTTGTCCTTGAGGCGTTGGATCGCCATCGAGTTGCGGGTGCCGTCGGGCAGGATACGGGGGAGCAGGAAGCACGAGAGCCCACCGGGTGCCTGCGCGAGCACCAGCAGGATGTCCGACATCGGGGCCGAGGTGAACCATTTGTGCCCGGTGATCCGGTACGTGCCGTCGGGTTGCGGCGCAGCCGTCGTGGTGTTGGCCCGGACATCGGAGCCGCCCTGCTTCTCCGTCATCGACATCCCGGCGATCAGACCGGTCTTCGACAGAGCCGGTCGCTGCGATGGGTCGTACTCGGCAGAGGTGAGCAGGGGCTCGTACTGCGCCGCGAGATCGGGCTGGGCCCGCAACGCCGTAACAACGGCGTAGGTCATCGAGATCGGGCATCCGTGCCCGGCGTCGACGGTGCCCCAGATGCTCGACCGGGCCGCGCGGATCAGGTGCGCGTGCGGTGACGGGTCGGCCCACGGGGCGGCATGCAACCCGAGTTCTACTGCGGTACGCATCAACTGGTGATAGGCCGGGTCGTAGGTCACCTCGTCGATTCGATTGCCGTACCGATCGTGTGTGTGGAGCACCGGAGGATGCGATTCGGCGAGGTCGGCCCACTCGTGCGCCTGAGCGGACCCGGCCAGGCGGCCCACGCGGTGCAGATCGGCAACGGTGTGGCCGGCGCCTTCGCGTTCGAGGGTCTCGAGGACGACGGGGCAGTCCGCGACGTCGTGGTTCAGAAGTGGTGGGACCTGGTTGAACACACGGTGAGTGCTGGTCATCGGACCAGGTTACGGACACACGAGGGCGCCCCACGGCGGATTGGTGATCCGGCGTGGGGCGCCCTGGTCGCGCGCGGTGATCAGGCCCGGGCAGGGACCGGTTCGTCGTGCTCTTCCTGCTTCGCGAACTCCGGATCGTCCGCGAAGGACTTCAGTCGGGCGATCCGGTAGATCAGCAGACCGTAGAGGCACTTGGCCAGGATGTCCGCGATGGAGTAACCCACCTGCTTGCCCACCCAGGCGTCGGCACCGTCGAGGCCGAACACCGGGATGAGGTACGCGATGGGGTACACACCCCACGTGGCCAGCAGCAGGATGCGCATCCGCGAGACGATCGAGCGCACCTCCGACGGCTGACGATCGAGCGACTTGGTGAGCTCGACGAACAGCACGTACAGGATATAGAGGAACGGAATGGTGGACAGGGTTCCCCAGATCAGGCGCACTGTGGTGTCACCGCTGAGCTCGCCCGGGTAGCCCAGCGCGATCATCAGGGCGGAGGCCGGGATGAGACGCACGAGCAGGGACCGCTGCAGCTTGCGCGCCAGGGCCAGGACGACGATGAGTTCGACGAGCAGCAGCGGCACCGTCAGCAGCCAGTCCACGTACCGGTAGCCCTCGTTGAAGGACGCGCCGGGTGCCTGGGTGTAGGTGCCCTTGCCGCCGAGAGCTTCCGTGGTGAAGGCGTGCTTGAAGGAGTCGAAGATGCGGAAGTAGTGGTACGCGGCGATGCCACACACGATGGCCGAGAAGATCAGGGCCTGGCGGTACCGGGCCAGCACTCGTGGCTGCGCCACGAGCAGGAATATCGCCGTGAACAGCTGGCTGGCGATCACCAGGGAGAACACGTTGTACACAGTGTCGAACTGACCCTGTGTGAGCGAATCGGGAATCACGAGATACCTCCAAGGGCGTGGTGGGTGGAGCCCTGTGTGGTTGGCCCACCCGTTTCGTGCCGGCCGGATCGAGGTCGGTAGTAGCGAGTATTGCGCTTGTGGCGCAGCATGAATCGTCCTGCGCATGATTGACCGACTAATTGTGACAATGCTGAGCAGAATGCAAATTAGTTTATCTGATCGTTATAACCGTTCGGCGACGAGCCCGCCGTATTCGCAATCTGAAGCGACCACATGTTCCGAATGCTCGCCATGATGTCCGCAGCCGCTCACGTCTCCCGCGGGGTCGCTCTCGCCGCACTCGGACTGTCCACCGCAGCCCATGCGCTGGGCGTGTCCGACGGCGTCGACGCGGCTCTGATCGCGACAGGAATTCTGGCCGGAATCCCGCACGGCGCAGTCGATCACCGGGTGGCGTCCCCGCTCTACGGACGGTCGCTGGCGACCGTGACGATCGCCTACGCTGCAACAGCTGTGATCGCCTGGGCCGCACTGGAATTCGTGGGAGCACCGGCTCTCGTCGCCGTTCTCCTGCTCAGCGTCCTGCACTTCGGCGCGGGCGAGGTGGAGACGGCGCGGACGCTGTACCTGCCGAATCCCGGCCAAGCCCGTGCCCTGGCGATCGGGGTCGCCGGCACCGGCGCGTTGATCCTGCCCCTCGCTCGCGGTGGCGAACAAATTCGCAGCGTGGCGGCATCACTCGATCCGAACCTGGCGGAGCTGCTCGCCAATCCTGTTGTGCGGGCGGGCGCCGTGTGTATCTGGGCCATTGCTGCTGTGGCCGTGCTGATCACGGCCGCACGCCACGGCAGCGCCGGGCTGGCGGCAGACGTCGTGGTGATCGCGCTGTTGGGGCTGTTCGCCCCGCCGTTGGTCGCCTTCGCCGTCTGGTTCGGCGGGTGGCACGCGGTGCGACACACGGCACGACTGGTCGAACTGCGGCCCGGTACCTTCGTGCGCGACGCGGCGGCCCCGACGGCAGCGGCGTTGGTGTTCCTGGGCGTGGTGATCGCTCTGGTCGACGCGGCTCCCGACACCTGGTCGGCGGTGGGGTCGGCGCTACTGGTTCTGCTGGCCCTGACCACCCCGCACATGGTGGTGGTGATGGCGATGGACCGCGCCGACCGCGCGCGATCAGTCGTTCGCGTGTAAGGCCGCGTTGAGTTCGACTCCCGTGCCCTTCCACGGCACCACCTCCACCGCGCCGCTCACCGAGTTGCGCCGGAAGAGAATGTTGCTGCGGCCACTGAGCTCGGCGGCCTTGACCGTGGTGCCATCGGGTCCGGTGACCTTGGTGCCGGCCGTGACGTAGAGGCCGGCCTCGATCACACAGTCGTCACCGAGGGAGATGCCCAGACCGGCGTTGGCGCCGAGCAGGCACCGCTCGCCGACGGAGATCACCGCCTTGCCGCCGCCCGAGAGCGTGCCCATGATCGAGGCGCCTCCGCCGACATCGGACCCGTCGCCGACCACGACACCGGCCGAGATGCGGCCCTCCACCATGGAGTTGCCGAGCGTGCCGGCGTTGAAGTTCACGAATCCTTCGTGCATCACCGTCGTTCCCGACGCCAGGTGGGCGCCCAGGCGCACGCGGTCCGCATCACCGATTCGCACGCCGCTCGGGACCACGTAGTCGACCAGGCGCGGGAACTTGTCGACGCCGAACACCGTGACGTGACCGCGGGCGCGCAACCGAGCGCGAGTGGCCTCGAAGCCCTCCACCGAAGCCGGCCCGAAGTTGGTCCAGACCACGTTGGTGAGCAGGCCGAAGACCCCGTCGAGGTTCGCCCCGTGCGGGGCGACGAGTCGGTGGCTGAGCAGATGCAGGCGCAGGTAGGCGTCGTGAGCGTCGACGGGGGCGGCGTCGAGCGAGGCGATGGAGGTGCGCACCGCGACGATGTCGAGATCGCGCGCGTCGTCGTGGCCGATCAGCTGAGCCAGGTGCGCCGGAACATCGGCACCCTCGAGGTGGACGGTGCCGGTCTCGGCGGTCTCGACGAGCTCCGGTTCGGGGAACCAGGTGTCGAGCACCGTTCCGGATGTGGTGATGTGGGCTAGTCCGACTGCCGATGCTCCTGTGGTCACGGCAGTGATCGTAACGGCCGGGCCGACGCGCTCGCCCGTACCATTCGAGCCATGAGTGCACCTGTTCGTCTGGACCTGCACGCCGACCCGATCGATCTCGCCGCCGCGCTGGTGGACACCCCCAGCGTCTCGCGCGAGGAGGCAGCGCTCGCCGACGCCGTCGAGCACGCCCTGCGGACCCAGACCAACGGATTCGAGGTGATTCGGTCGGGCAACGCCGTTCTGGCGCGGACCCGGCGCGGGCTCGGGCGTCGGGTGATTCTCGCCGGACACCTCGACACCGTCCCGATCGCCGACAACGTGCCCAGCCGCCGCACCGTCACCGACGACGAGGGTGAGGTGCTGCACGGGTGCGGCACCGTGGACATGAAGTCCGGGGACGCGGTGTTCCTGCACCTGGCGGCCACCATCGCGAACCCGACGGCGGAGATCACCGTGATCATGTACGACTGCGAGGAGATCGACGCGAGCGCCAACGGCCTCGGTCGCATCCAGGCCGAGCTGCCCGACTGGATGGCCGGCGATGTGGCGATCCTCGGTGAGCCCTCGGGTGGGTATATCGAGGCAGGCTGCCAGGGAACGCTACGGGTTCGCCTGCGCGCGTCCGGAATTCGTGCTCACTCGGCTCGATCCTGGTTGGGCGAGAACGCCGTTCACAAACTCGGTCCCCTCTTCGGGCGCCTGGCCGACTACGTCCCGCGCACGGTCGAGATCGACGGGTGCATCTATCGTGAAGGGCTCCAGGCGGTTCGGGTGAGCGGTGGCGTCGCCGGCAACGTGGTTCCCGACGACGCATGGGTGGACGTCAACTTCCGATTCGCCCCCGATCGGTCGCTCGAGCAGGCCACCGCGCACGTCCGCGAGGTGACGGCCGGTCTCGACCTGAGTTTCGAGGTCACCGACGGCTCACCCGGCGCTCTGCCCGGCCTCGGCACCCCCGCGGCGGCGGAACTGGTGGCCGCAGCCGATGGACAGTTCCGCGCGAAGTACGGCTGGACCGATGTGAGCCGGTTCTCGGCTCTGGGAATCCCGGCCGTCAACTACGGCCCGGGTGATCCGAACCTCGCGCACACTCGCGACGAGCGGGTGCCCGTCCGGCAGATCAGCGCCGTCACCGACGTGCTGCGGCGCTACCTGTCCTGACCCCCGGATTACTGTGAGCGCCATGCCGGAGCAATCGCACAGTCGTCGTGAACCTGCTCGCCGGGGTGAGGTGTTCCGCGGCGCGGTGGTCGATCGTCGTGGATGCCCACCAGGGCACACCACCACCGATCAGCGACTGCTGGATTCGCAGAACGCGCACGAGTGGTTGCACACCGATCCGTGGCGGGTACTGCGGATCCAGAGCGAGTTCGTCGAAGGATTCGGTGCCCTGGCCGAGGTTCCCGCAGCCGTGACGGTGTTCGGCTCGGCCCGCACCGTCGTCGATTCCGACGACTACCGGACCGGCCGCGATCTCGGCCGGGCACTGGCCACGGCCGGGTACGCGGTGATCACCGGTGGCGGACCCGGTGCCATGGAGTCGGCGAATCGGGGTGCCGCCGATGTCGGAGGCCTCTCGATCGGCCTCGGGATCGAGCTGCCCTTCGAGCAGGGCCTCAACGAGTACGTCGATCTGGGCGTGAACTTCCGCTACTTCTTCGTGCGCAAGACGATGTTCGTGAAGTATTCGCAGGCCTTCGTGTGCCTGCCCGGCGGGTTCGGCACGTTGGACGAGCTGTTCGAAGCGTTGACCCTGGTGCAGACCCACAAGGTCACCCGATTCCCGATCGTCCTGCTCGGGACCGCGTTCTGGGGCGGCCTGCTGACCTGGATCCGCACCACGCTGGTCGAGAGAGGGATGATCTCTCCCGCCGACGTCGAGCTGCTGCACTGCACCGACAGTGTCGACGAGGCGTTGGCATTGATCCTCGAGTCGCGCCGATGAGTGTCGCGGTGTGCGTGTACTGCGCGTCGGGACCGGTGGAGGCCCGCTACCTCGACCTGGCCGCCGCTGTCGGTACCGCGATCGGGCAGCGCGGGTGGACCCTGGTCTCCGGCGGCGGCAACGTCTCGATGATGGGTGCAGTGGCGACCGCGGCGCGGGCTGCCGGTGCGCACACGGTGGGGGTGATCCCCGCCGCGCTCGTAGAACGCGAGGTGGCCGACGTCGAGGCCGACGAGCTGATCGTCACCGACACCATGCGCGCTCGCAAGGCGACGATGGAGGATCGGGCGGACGCATTTCTCACCCTGCCGGGCGGGATCGGCACGCTCGAGGAACTGTTCGAGACCTGGACCGCCGGCTACCTGGGTATGCACGACAAACCCGTGGTGCTGCTCGATCCGGCCGGGCACTTCGCGCCGCTGCTGACGTGGCTCGAGACGCTGGTCTCCACCGGGTTCGTCGGCCGCCGGGCACTGGATCGGCTCGAGATCACCGACGAGGTCGGTGCCGCCCTCGACTTCTGCTCGCGGACGAATCTTACCCGGGAGTAGGGACAGGGCGTTCTCGTAGTACCGTCAGCGGGCGACCCCAGCCTCGGGAAGGACCCCACCGAACATGACCTCCTCGCCTCGCACCACCGTCGGAGTTCTCGACATCGCCTCGCGGTTGCCCGCGATGATCGGCGAGGTACCGGCGCTGCTGCGCGGGGTGCCGGGGTTCCTGCGCAAGCCCGACGACAAGGAGTCGATCGGCCAACTCTTCCAGCGCGTCGCCGCCCGCGTTCCCGACCGTGATTTCCTTCGGTTCGAGGGCAGCTCCATCTCCTATCGTGAGGCGAATCAGCAGGTCAACCGATACGCAGCGGTGCTGACCGCGCGCGGGGTGCGCCGCGGTGACGTGGTGGGGATCCTGGCCAAGAACTCTCCGCGCACACTGCTGGTGGCTCTCGCGACCGTCAAGCTCGGAGCCGCCGCGGGCATGCTCAACTACAACCAGCGCGGCGACGTGCTGGCGCACAGCCTCGGCATCCTCGACAGCCGGGTCCTCGTGGTGGACGAGGACTGCCTCGAGGCCCTGGACTCCCTGGACCAGGCGCCGCCGCAGGAGATCGTCCTGGAGTTCGGCCGGCTCGACGCCGAGGCGGCACCCGCGTCGTCCGCCAACCCGGCCGTCACAGCGCAGATCCAGGCCAAGGAGAAGGCCTTCTACATCTTCACCTCGGGCACCACCGGCATGCCCAAGGCCAGCCTGATGAGCCACTTCCGGTGGTTGAAGTCGATGTCGGGCCTGGGGAGCATGGGCGTGCGGTTGCGCAAGACGGACGTCCTGTACTGCTGCCTGCCGCTCTATCACAACAACGCGTTGACGGTGTCGCTGTCGTCGGTGCTGGCCGGCTCGGCAACCTTCGCCATCGGCAAGCAGTTCTCGGTCTCGCGCTTCTGGGACGACATTCGGCTCAACCGAGCGACCGGTTTCACCTACATCGGTGAACTCTGCCGCTACCTGCTCAACCAGCCGCCGACGGGACGTGACCGCGAGAACGACGTGCGACTGATGGTCGGCAACGGGCTGCGTCCGGAGATCTGGCACGAGTTCACCGAGCGTTTCGGCGTCGAACGCGTCGCCGAGTTCTACGGGGCCAGCGAGTGCAACATCGCCTTCATCAACGCGCTCAACGTCGACCGAACGGCCGGGCTGTGCCCGCTGCCGTACTCGATCGTCGAGTACGACGAGGACACCGGCCGCCCCAAGCGCTATCCCGACGGCCGCCTGCGCAAGGTGGGCAAGGGTGGCGTGGGCCTGCTGCTGTCCAAGGTCACCGACCGCGCCCCGTTCGACGGCTACACCGACCCGGAGGCGTCGAACAAGAAGCTTGTCAAGGACGGATTCGAAGACGGCGACCTGTGGTTCGACACGGGCGACCTGGTGCGTAAGCAGGGCTTCTTGCACGTGGCGTTCGTCGACCGTCTCGGCGACACCTTCCGCTGGAAGGGCGAGAACGTCGCCACGACCCAGGTCGAGGGGGCGATCGGCAACCACGATTCGATCGCCCAGGCCGCGGTGTACGGAGTGGCGATCCCCGGCACCGACGGCAAGGCCGGCATGGCGGCGGTCACCCTGCTCGACGGCGAGAAGTTCGACGGGCACGCACTGGCGGAGGTGGCCTATGCGGGCCTGCCGTCGTACGCGGTGCCGCTGTTCGTGCGGGTGGTGCAGTCGCTCGAGGCCACCTCGACGTTCAAGAGCAAGAAGGTCGAGCTGCGGGCCGAGGGGTACGACACGAGCGCCGAGGGTGACCTCTACGTCCTGCAGGGTCGCGCCGAAGGGTACGTGCCGTTCTACGCCGGCTACATCGACGAGGTTGCGGCCGGCAAGCGCCCCAAGGGTTAGTTCGCCCGCCTTCGGGCACACTGGTGCGGTGATCGTTCCTCGCTTCGAGACCCTGTGTGGCAAACCTGTGGCGACCGATCGCGCGCTGGTCATGGCCATCGTCAACCGCACGCCCGATTCCTTCTACGATCACGGTGCCAACTTCACCGACGAGGCGGCGATGGCCACGGTGGCGCGGGCTGTCGACGAGGGCGCCGATCTGGTGGACATCGGCGGGGTCAAGGCGGGGCCGGGAGCCACGGTCGACGCCGAGGAGGAGACGCGGCGTGTGGTGCCGTTCGTCGCCGCGATCCGCGCCGCCCACCCCGACCTGATCATCAGCGTCGACACCTGGCGTGCGGAGGTGGCCAGACGTGCGTGCGCCGAGGGCGCGGATCTGATCAACGACACCTGGTCCGGTGCCGACCCCGATCTGGTCCACGTGGCGGCCGAGGTGGGCGCGGGCATCGTGTGTTCGCACACCGGCGGAGCCGTCCCACGGACGCGTCCGCACCGTGTGCGCTACGTCGACGTGGTGGCGGACGTGGTCGACGAGGTCACCGGCGCCGCACAGCACGCCCGCGAGGTCGGGGTGCGCGAGGACGGGATCATCGTCGACCCGACCCACGACTTCGGCAAGAACACCTTCCACGGGCTCGAACTGTTGCGTCGCGTCGACAGTCTTGTAAACACCGGATGGCCCGTGCTGATGGCGCTGAGCAACAAGGACTTCATCGGGGAGACTCTGGGTGTAGGGCTCGCCGAACGGTTGGAGGGAACATTGGCCGCGACAGCACTGGCTGCCTCACGGGGGGCTCGGATGTTCCGAGTTCATGAGGTGGCAGCAACGAGACGGGTGGTCGACACGGTGGCGGCGATCGTCGGCACCAGGGCTCCGGCCCGCACGGTTCGAGGTCTGGCATGACTCTTGCGCACATCGACATCACGGCCGACGATCCGATGGAATCGAGTCGCCGCGTCTGGGACAAGCCCACCTGGACGCTCGAGGAACTCGAGGCCGCCAAGGGTGAGCGCACGGTGTCGGTGGTACTCCCGGCGCTGAACGAGGAGGCCACGGTCGCCTCGGTCATCGAATCGATCACCCCGCTTCTCGGGCGCATCGTCGACGAACTGATCGTGCTCGATTCCGGATCGACCGACGCCACCGCTGCGCTGGCCCGCCGGGCCGGAGCGCGGGTGGTCTCCCGCGAGGAGGCGGTTCCCGAGCTGGCGCCGGCGCCCGGTAAGGGCGAGGTGCTGTGGCGCTCGCTGGCCGCCACCACCGGTGACATCGTCGCCTTCGTGGACTCGGATCTGATCGACCCCGATCCGCAGTTCGTTCCGAAGCTTCTCGGGCCGCTGCTGGTGGCGGACGGTGTGCACCTGGTCAAGGCGTACTACCGCAGGCCGCTGATCGGCTCGTCGGAGGCCCACGGCGGTGGACGGGTCACAGAACTGGTGGCCAGGCCCCTGCTGGCTGCGCTCCGCCCGGAGCTCTCCGGAGTGGTGCAACCGCTCGGAGGCGAATACGCGGGCACCCGCGAGCTGCTCACCTCCGTGCCCTTCGCCCCCGGCTACGGCGTGGAGATCGGGCTGCTGATCGACACCTACGACGCGTTGGGTCTGGATGCGATCGCCCAGGTCAACCTCGGTGTTCGCAAGCACCGCAACCGTCCGCTGGTCGAACTGGGCGCGATGAGTCGGCAGATCGTGGGCACCATGCTCTCGCGAGCCGGAGTGGTGGATTCCGGTGCGGGGCTCACGCAGTTCGTGCTCGACGGGGACACCTTCGTGCCCACGGTCACCGAGGTCTCCCTCGACGACCGGCCGCCCATGAAGTCGATCCGGCCTGAGTCGATCCGGCCTGAGACGATCAACCCCTGAGACGATCGACCCCTGACGCTCTGATGGCAGGATTGTCGGCATGCTGACGATCCTGACGTACGTGTTCGTCGTCGCCGTCGTCGCGACGGGTCTGTTCCTGCTGGCCGCGGTGGTGTTCGGTCGCGGAGAGGAGCTCGAGGCCCTGCCGCCGGGCACCACGGCCACCGTTCTGCCGGCCACCGATGTGACGGGTCGCGATGTTCGCGCTCTCCGATTCCGCATGTGCCTGCGTGGCTACAACGCCGGGGAGGTCGACTGGTCGCTCGAGCGGTTGGCCGGGGAGATCGACACCCTGCGCGAGCGAATCGTCGAGCTGGAGTCGGCGGCGGACTCCGAGCCCCCCGCGGCCGCGACCACGTGAGCGACCGTCCACGGCGTGATCGGGCGACCGACGGTCTACGGCGGTGCTCGTGGGCGACCGGTCACACCGACCCGGTCATCGACGCTCTGTACTGCGAGTATCACGACACCGAGTGGGGCCGACCGGTCCACGGCCGGGACGCGCTCTTCGAGAGGATCTCGCTCGAGGCGTTCCAGTCGGGCCTGTCCTGGATCACGATCCTGCGCAAACGACCGGCGTTCCGGGTCGGGTTCGCGAACTTCGACGTGGAGGCGGTGGCCCGGATGACCGACGCGGATCTCGAGCGGTTGGCCACCGACGCGTCCATCGTGCGCAACCGGGCCAAGATCGAGGCCACCCGGTCGAACGCCCGCGCGATCGCCGACTTCACCGACACCGATCTGGACACCCTGCTGTGGTCGTTCGCTCCCGCCGCCGCGCGCGAGCGCCCCGCATCCGAGGCCGACCTGCAGGCCAGCACGGTCGAATCATCGGCGATGGCACGCGAACTGCGTCGACGCGGGTTGCGGTTCGTGGGACCGACCACCGCATACGCGCTGATGCAGGCCACCGGGATGGTGGACGATCACGTCCGCGACTGCTGGGTGCCGCAGGCGTCCGTCGTGCCCGGTTTCGGCCCGAACACCAAGTCAGATTCCCGTTGTGGACCGGTATAGGGAACAATGGGCGGAAGAACGTTCCCGGCTCTCGACCAAGGCAGCCGCCTTCATGCCGACACCGTGGACGTCACGTCGAAACGACGCGCGGAGCAGCGCAGTTCTGGAGGGAGCAGTCAATGGCGGCCATGAAGCCCCGAACCGGGGACGGTCCTCTCGAGGCCACCAAGGAGGGACGAGGGATCGTCATGCGGGTGCCGCTCGAGGGCGGTGGACGCCTGGTGGTCGAGCTGACCCCCGATGAAGCGGCTGCCCTGGGCGACGAGCTCAAGGGCGTGGCCGGCTGAGCCGGTACACCACGCACCCGTTCTCAGGAGTACACCCCACCCGCCGGTCACGGCAGGTGGGGTTTTCTCGTCCCGGGCCACGGCGCGAAACGGTGGGATGGAGGACACCGTGCTGAGCTCTGCGCTCGCTCTCCTCGCCTGCCCGCACTGCGGCGGCGCACTCGACGGCGACACCGACCGGGAGTTGCTGTGCGACCGCGGCCACACCTTCGACGTCGCACGTCAGGGATACGTGAACCTGCAGGGCGGGTCCGCCACCGGGGTCGCCGGGGACTCCGCCGACATGGTTGCCGCGCGCGTGCGGTTCTTCGCCACCGGACACTTCGATCCGCTCATCGCTGCCGTGGCCGAGCAGGTGCACCCCTGCCACGCGATCGCCGACATCGGATCGGGGACCGGTGAGTACCTTTCTGCTGCCCTCTCGGCTGCGCCCGACGCGGTGGGCGTGGGCGTCGACGTGTCCAAGTTCGCTGCCCGCCGCACCGCCCGGGTGCACCCGCGAGCCATCGCGGTGGTGGCCGATGTGTGGCGTGCGTTGCCCCTTCGCGACGGTGCTCTCGACACCGTCCTGTCGGTGTTCTCCCCGCGCAACGTCCCCCAGATGCGGCGAGTTCTTTCGGCGCAGGGTCGGTTGGTGGTGCTGACCCCCACCGAACGCCACCTCACCGAGCTGGTCGGTCCGCTGTCGCTGATCGGGGTCGAGCCGGACAAGAGTCGACGCCTCGAGGAGTCGACGGCCGGGTCGTTCGTGCGGACCGATCGCCTACCGGTCACCTACACCGTGACGATGAGCCGCGCCGCCGTGGCCGACGTGGTGGCGATGGGCCCGTCGTCGCGTCATGCGAATGCGGCCCGGCAGAGCGCGATCGACGCTCTTCCCGACGAGACGGAGGTGACGGTGTCGGTGGTGGTCGGTGTGTACGAGCGGCTCTGAGCCTGCGAGTGGGCCATGCACCTACCGGCGGCCCTGCGCCGACCGGTACACCGCGACGGTCTGTTCGGCGATCGAGCCCCACGAGAACTCGGCGACGGCGCGGGCGCGGCCGGCTCGGCCCATCTGCACTGCCCGTGCGCGGTCCGCGGTGAGGGTGTTGACCGCGTCGGCGAGGCCGGACTCGAAGGCCGCGGTGTCGGCCTCGTCGTAGTGGACGAGGATTCCGGTCTCACCATCCGCGACCACCTCGGGTATGCCGCCGACGTCGGAGGCCACCACCGCGCTCTCGCAGGCCATGGCCTCGAGGTTGACGATGCCGAGCGGCTCGTACACCGAGGGACACACGAACACCGTTGCCGCGCGCAGGATCACCCGCACCTGCTCGGTGGGCAGCATGTCGCGAATCCAGGTCACGTTCCCGCGGGCGCGGGCGAGCTCGGCGACCGCGCGCTCGGTGTCCGCGGCGATCTCGGGGGTGTCGGGGGCGCCCGCGCACAGCACCAGCTGAACGTCGGGGGCGAATCGGTGCGCCGCGGCCACGAGATGTCCCACGCCCTTCTGGCGGGTGATCCGGCCCACGAACGCCACGATCGGTGCGCTCGGATCGATGCCGCGTGCGGTCAACGGGGACTCGTCACCAGGACCGGGGTGCCACGTGAGGGTGTCGATCCCGTTGCGCACCACATGAACTCGCGACGGGTCGATGCTCGGGTAGCAGGCGAGCACGTCGTCGCGCATTCCGTCGCTCACGGCGATCACGGCGTCGGCGTTCTCCATCGCCGTGCGTTCGGACCACGAGGAGATGCGGTAGCCGCCGCCGAGCTGCTCGGCCTTCCACGGGCGCCGCGGTTCGAGGGAATGTGCGGTGAGCACGTGCGGCACACCCTGCAGTGCCGACGCGAGGTGGCCGGCGAGACCGGTGTACCAGGTGTGCGAGTGCACCACGTCCACCCCGGCCACCGCCGCCGCCATGCGCAGTTCGGCGGAGAGAGTGGTCAGAGCACCGTTGGCGCCCGCCAACGCCGGGTCGGGGGAGTGCACCACCGCCGTCTCACGCGGGGCACCCGTGCAGTGCACCTCGACCTCGACGCTCGCGCGCAGATGGTCGACGAGCTCCCGTACGTGCACACCCGCCCCGCCGTAGATCTCCGGCGGGTATTCCTTGGTGAGCATCGCGACACGCATGTCAGCAACGTAACGCCTTGCTCTCGATCGCGCGTGGATCGCGTTCGATTCGCCGTTAACGTGGCGGGGGTGTCGAGCGAGCGGCTACGTTTGCTCGGGTGAGGACCCAGCCACATGTGCTCGGAATTGTGCTCGCCGGCGGCGAGGGCAAACGTCTGTACCCGATGACCGCCGACCGGGCGAAACCGGCGGTCCCGTTCGGCGGTGCGTACCGCCTCATCGACTTCGTGCTCAGCAACCTCGTCAACGCGGGATACCTACGCCTGTGTGTTCTCACCCAGTACAAGTCGCACTCCCTCGACCGCCACATCTCCCAGACGTGGCGGCTGTCGGGATTCGGCGGGGAGTACATCACGCCGGTCCCGGCGCAGCAGCGGCTCGGCCCCCGCTGGTACACCGGCAGTGCGGACGCGATCCACCAGTCCCTCAACCTCGTCTACGACGAGGACCCCGAGTACATCGTGGTGTTCGGCGCGGACCACGTCTACCGCATGGACCCCGAGCAGATGGTGCGCCAGCACATCGAATCCGGGGCCGGGGTCACGGTGGCCGGTATCCGCGTCCCACGGTCCGAGGCGTCGGCCTTCGGGTGCATCGACGCCGACTCCTCGGGCACCATCACCCAGTTCCTGGAGAAGCCCGCGCACCCGCCCGGCACCCCCGACGACGACAACGCCACCTTCGCGTCCATGGGCAACTACGTCTTCACCACCAAGGTCCTCGTCGACGCCATCCGTGCCGACGCCGAGGACTCCGATTCCGATCACGACATGGGCGGCAACATCATTCCGGCGCTGGTGGCCACCGGCTCGGCGGCGGTGTACGACTTCAAGGACAACGTGGTGCCCGGCGCCACCGAGCGCGACCGCGGCTACTGGCGTGACGTGGGGACGCTCGACGCGTTCTACGAGGCTCACATGGACCTGGTCTCGGTGCACCCGGTGTTCAACCTCTACAACCGGCGGTGGCCCATCCGCGGCGCCGCGGAGAATCTGCCGCCGGCGAAGTTCGTCCAGGGCGGGTTGGCGCAGGAGTCGATCGTGGGCGCGGGCTCGATCATCTCGGGTGCCACCGTGCGCAACTCGGTGCTCAGCTCCAACGTGATGATCGACGCGGGCGCCACCATCGAGGGGAGCGTGCTGATGCCCGGAGTCCGAATCGGACGAAACGCCGTCGTGCGCAACGCGATTCTGGACAAGAACGTGGTGGTGAACCCGGGCGAGATCATCGGGGTCGACCACGAGCGCGACCGAGAGCGCTTCGCCGTGTCCGCCGGCGGCGTGGTGGCCGTCGGCAAGGGAGTGCGGATCTGACCGTGATGAACCTGTCCACCGAGCAGCTCGACCGCGCCCACGGGGTGTTGCTGGGCACCGCGGCCGGGGACGCACTCGGCGCGGGATACGAGTTCACCCACCCGAGCGCCGACACCCCCATCGCCATGATCGGCGGCGGCCCGTTCAACTGGCGTCCGGGGGAGTGGACCGACGACACCGCGATGGCCACGTGCGTGGCACGGGGGTTGGCCGAGGGAGCCGGACTCGACGGCGTCGCTGCGCATTTCGTGGCCTGGTACGACACTGCTCCTGCCGACATCGGCATGCAGACGCGGTCGGTCCTCACACGCCGGAGTGCGTCCGCGCAGGACATGACCGCCGTCGCGGCCTCGCTCACCGGACTCACCGGCGGGAACGGCTCGCTCATGCGCACTGCACCGGTGGCGTTGGCCCATCTGGGCGACGCCGACGCCTGCCGGCGCACCGCCGAGTCCGTCAGCGCCCTCACCCACGCGGACCCGCAGGCAGGTCAGGCGTGCGCACTGTGGTCGTCGGCGATCCGTCACGCCGTCCTGCACGGCACGTACGACGGCGTCGATCTGTACCTCGATCAGGCCCCGCCGGATGTCGCTGATTTCTGGTCACCGCTCCTGCATCGGGCGCGCACCGGCTCACCCGTGGACTTCGCCAAGAACGGCTGGGTGGTGCACGCCCTGCAGACCGCCTGGTGGGCCATCACCACCACACCCGAGAACGGCGCGGCGACCCTGCCCGCTGCGCTGGAGGCATGCGTGCGAGCGGGCGGTGACACCGACACCACCGCTGCCATCGCAGGAGGTTTGCTCGGTGCCCGGTGGGGCGCCGGCGCCGTTCCCGGTCACTGGCAGGACGCTCTGCACGGCTACCCGGGGATGAGGGCTGCGGATCTGCGCACCCTCACCAGCGCCCTGATCGGGGAGAGCCGATAGCTACCCGTGCGCTCGCGCGGCGCACAGCAGCCCGTCGCCGAGGGGCACCAGCACGGGCGTGAGTCGAGGGTCCTCTGCGATCGCGCGTGCGGCCGCGCGCACCGCGGCCGTCGTCTCGTCGCCCGCGTCGACATCGGCCACACGCCCGGACAGCAGTGCGTTGTGGATCACCAGGGTGCCGCCCGGCCGGAGCAATCGCACGGCCTCGCTCACGAAGGTCGGGTGCTCGCGAGGTGCGGCGTCGACGAAGATCAGGTCGTACCCGCCGTCCGCGAGCCGTGTCAGCACATCGGCGGCGCGGCCGTTGATCAGCCGTGTGCGCGACGGGGCGATGTCGGCGCTGCGGAACGCCTCGCGGGCGGCACGCTGATGCTCGGGATCGGTGTCGATGGTGGTCAGTACGCCGTCCGCGGTCATGCCGTCGAGCAGCCACAGCCCGGAAACTCCGGCGCCTGTGCCCACCTCGACGACGGTGCGGGCGCCCGACATCTGCGCCACGACGCTGAGGAACGCCCCGACCGACGCCGGGATCGGCGCCGCGCCGAGATCGGTGGCCCGCTCGCGGGCACCGAGCACGATCTCGTCCTCGACGACCGAACTCTCGACGTAGGACAGCAGTTTCTCGGCGGCGGTCGACACGACGGGAAGGCTATCGGATGAATTCTCAGCCCGTGCTCAGCTTCCTCACACGAGCGCCACACACCCATCGGAAACACTCGTCTCATCGCGAGATCGACGACCGTGCCGATCGCGCCGCAGTGGTCGGGACGAGCGGAACAAACCGCGGATCCCGCCGGTTGCTCCGAACACCTGGTGTCACGACCAGATGGTGTCCGGGTAGGCGGACCACTACGTGCTTGCGCCACGACGTGTTTGCACGGTCCCGAGAAGGAGGATTGAACGATCCCCATGATCACCACCACCCGTGCCCACACCGAACTCGCCCGACCGGCCCTCGACGCTCCTGCCGAGATGTCCGGCACCGCAGTCTTCGACGCGACCGGCGACCTCGAGGCCATGCCGACGTGGGACGAACTGGTTCGTGAACACGGTGATCGCGTGTACCGGCTCGCGTACCGACTCTCGGGCAATGCGCAGGACGCCGAGGACATCACTCAGGACACGTTCATCCGGGTCTTCCGCTCGCTGCAGAACTACCGACCCGGCACCTTCGAGGGATGGCTGCACCGCATCACCACCAACCTCTTCCTCGACATGGTTCGCCGTCGCAGCCGCATCCGCATGGAGGCGCTGCCCGAGGACTACGACCGCGTGCCCTCCGACAATCCCGATCCCGAGCAGATCTACCACGACGCGCGGCTGGACCCGCAGTTGCAGTCGGCCCTGGACTCACTGGCGCCCGAGTTCCGCGCGGCGGTGGTCCTGTGTGATATCGAAGGGCTGTCCTACGAGGAGATCGGGGCAACCCTCGGCGTCAAGCTCGGCACCGTGCGCAGCCGGATACATCGCGGCCGGCAGGCCCTGCGGGACCACCTCGCCGCACACCAGGGTGTGCAGGACCTCGCGTCCTTCGCCGCACGGTGAATCAGGCGCCCCGCAGGCGCACGATCACGGGTAGATTCGACGTCGGCGTCGATACCCGCGGCGCCTGCCGACCACAGGAGGTGTGGATGACCAGCGCCGACCGACCGCGTCGCTTCAGTCCCACCGAGCACCTCGCGAGCGAGGCCGTTGCCGCGTACGTCGACGGCGAGCTGCGCATGAACGCGTATCTGCGCGCATCGCATCACCTGTCTCTGTGCCCGTCGTGCGCCGCCGAGGTGGACGCTCAGATGCAGGCACGTGCCGCGCTGAGAACTGCCGGTGAGGTCACCATGCCGCACACGCTCGTCGGGTTGCTCTCGCAGATCCCGCACTGCACGCCGCCCGCCGGTCCCGCCCCGTCGCCGGGGTCACGTGGACCTTTCGCGCGGGCCCAGTCGATCTCCGACCTGGGCTCTGCGGTGACCTCACGACTGCGCCGTAGGTAACGTCGAGCAGGTGAGCCAGAACGAGACCGAGCAGCCGCTCGCACCACGGCTGCCCCCGCGCCCGCTGCATCGGCCCACCATCGACGAGTCCACCTCGCGTGCGTTCGGTCGTCCGCAAGGTGTGCAGACCTCGTTCGGTGACGTCGCCGACCGGTCCGTGCCCGCACCGGGCGTCGTCGTCCGCCCTCCCGATCCCGTCCTCGCCGAGGCGTACGGCCGCCCACCCGGCGTCGCCGAGTCACTGGTCCGTGTTCCGGAACCGGTTGCGGAGGTGGTCGAGGCCGCGCCGGAGAACCCGTGGCGTGATCCGTCCGCGCCCGCACACCTGGCGTCACCTGCGCTCGCCCCCGACCCCGAGCCCGAGCTCGTGCGCGGCTCCAGTCTCGGCGTACGAGAGGTGCTCTTCGGTCGCCGCGTCGCCCCCCGCGCCCTGGCGACCCTGGCCGCGATCGCCGCGATCATCGCGCTGCTCGGTGGTGTGGTCGGCAGCTACCTCGGGGAGTCGTTCCGCTCCCTGACCAGCTCACGTGTCACGCTTGCCCAGGGCGGCGGGCAGGTACCCGAGGGGCAGGTCGCCACGGTCGCGAAGGCCGTTCTTCCGTCGGTGGTCTCGGTGCAGACCACGTTCGGTGACAACGCCGAGACCGGATCGGGCGTCGTGATCGACGGCGCCGGCTACATCGTCACCAACAACCACGTGATCTCCATGGCCGCCACCAACCCTCAGGCCGTGCTGAAGGTGACCTTCTCCGACGGCACCAAGGTTCCCGTGCGCATCGTCGGCCGCGACACCAAGACCGACCTCGCGGTGGTCAAGACCGATGTCACCGGACTCACGGTGTCGCAACTCGGCAGGTCCGGCGACGTGCGTGTGGGCGATCCCGTGGTGGCCGTCGGCTCGCCGTTGGGTCTGAGCGAGACCGTCACCAGCGGCATCGTCAGCGCGCTGGATCGGCCGGTGAGCCTGTCCGGTGAGGGAACCGACACCGACGCGGTGATCGACGCCGTGCAGACCGACGCCGCGATCAATCCCGGTAACTCCGGTGGGCCGCTCATCGACATGTCCGGCCGCGTGATCGGCATCAACTCGGCGATCCGCAGTGAGAGTGGAGGGTCGGTGGGCCTGGGCTTCGCCATCCCCATCGACACCGTCACTCGCGTCGCGAAGTCGTTGATCCGTGACGGCCGCATGCGTCACGCCGACATCGGCGTCAACGCGCGATCGGTGGTCAACGACGCCACCAGCGGCGCCGAGGTGGCCAACGTCATCGCGGGCGGACCCGCCCAGCAGGCCGGGATCGTGGAGGGCGACGTGATCGTGGGGGTGGGCGACCGCACCGTCGAGAGCGCCGACGAGTTGACCGTCGCGGTGCAGGAGCAGGACATCGGCGCAACGGTGACGGTGAAACTGGTGCGCTCGGGTAGGCCCGTCGACGTCACCGTGACCACGGTCTCGGACTGACCGCCGTGTCGAGTTGGCGGTAGGCTCGAGAGATGTTCGGCAACATCGGCTGGGGCGAGATGGTGGTGCTCCTCGTGGCCGCCCTGGTCATCCTGGGTCCAGAGCGACTGCCCGGAGCGGTCAGCTGGACCACGAGAACTCTGCGCCAGGTACGCGACTACGCGAGCGGCGCCAGCGCCCAGCTCAAGGACGAACTCGGGCCGGAGTTCGAAGATCTGCGCAAGCCGCTCGCTGACCTCAATCAGCTGCGCGGGATGACGCCTCGGTCGGTGATCACCAAGCATCTGCTCGACGGCGACGACTCCCTGCTCAGGAGCTTCGACAAGCCTCAGGGCTTCGACAAGGCGCTGAGCTTCGACAAGCCTCAGCGTCTCGACAAGCCGCAGGGTGTCGAGAAGCCGCAGAGCCCCGGTGGGCCGGGGTCGGCTGCTGCCGGGCCGCCGGATATGACCAAGCCCGCGTCGACGTCGGGTGTTCCGCCCATCGATTCCGACGCCACCTGAGCTCGAACTCGCCGCGTCAGAGGTGACGGGTGGTGTCGATACCCAGGGACATCCCCACCAATCCGCGGCTACGGGTGGACAGGGCGGTCGCGATCGAACGCAGTTCCGCACCGGCCGGTGAGTCCGGCGCCGAGAGCACGATCGGTACTCCCACGTCGCCAGCCTCGCGCACCGCGGTATCGAGCGGGATTCGACCGAGGAGGGGCACCGGTGCCCCGACGGCGGTGCTGAGGCGGTCCGCCACGGCCTGACCGCCGCCGCTGCCGAAGACCTCCATGCGCGTGCCGTCGGGCAGTTCGAGCCACGACATGTTCTCCACCACCCCGGCCAGACGCTGCCGGGTCTGCAGGGCGATCGCGCCCGCCCGCTCGGCGACCTCGGCGGCGGCCTGCTGAGGTGTGGTGACCACCAGGATCTCGGCGCCGGGGATCAGCTGTGCCACCGAGATGGCCACGTCACCGGTTCCGGGTGGCAGGTCGAGCAGCAACACGTCCAGATCGCCCCAGAACACGTCCGCCAGGAACTGCTGCAACGCGCGGTGCAGCATCGGCCCGCGCCAGACCACCGGGGTGTTGCCCTTGGTGAACTGTGCGATGGAGATCATCTTCACCTCGTGTGCCACCGGCGGCATGATCATGCGCTCGACCTGGGTGGGCACGGCGTCCGTGCCGAGCATGCGGGGGACGGAGTGGCCGTAGATGTCGGCGTCGAGCACGCCCACCGAGAGGCCCTTCGCGGCCATCGCGGCGGCGAGGTTGACCGTCACCGAGGACTTGCCCACCCCGCCCTTGCCGGAGGCGACGGCGTACACGCGGGTCAATGATCCGGGCTGCGCGAACGGGATCACCGGTTCCGCGGAGTCGCCGCGCAGCGACTTGCGCAGCGCTGTGCGCTGCTCGTCGTTCATCACGTCCAACTCCACGCGAACGGCCCCCACGCCGGCCACGTCGGCGACGGCGCGGGTGATGCGATCGATGATCTCGGTGCGCAACGGACACCCGGAGGTGGTCAGATAGATCTCGATGTCGACGGAGAAGTCCTCGGCGAGCGTGACGCTCTTGACCATCCCGAGTTCGGTGATGGGCTTGCGAATCTCGGGGTCGTCGACGCGGGCGAGGGCGGCGCGGATATCGGATTCGGTGGGCGCGGGCATACCGACGATCCTATGTGCGCCCGATTCGCTCGGTACCCGAGCCACCTGCTGCGGCGGCGATCAGTGGATTCGGGGCAGGTCCGCAGCGGTAGGGGCGATGCCGGTGGCGTATCCGACCGACCACGCGAGGACGTTGGCCACGTATGCCGCGGAGTTGTTGTAGCGCAGGATCGCGCGGCCGGCCTGAACGGGATCGCGCATGTCGAGGTTGCCGTCGCAGAGGTACTTGCCGGTGGTGACGGCACTGTCGAAGAGGTTCTGCGGGTCGGCCTTGCCGTCGCCGTTGCCGTCGGTTGCGTAGCGCTTCCAGGTTTCGGGCAGGAACTGCATGGGCCCCACTGCACGGTCGTACGACGAGTTGCCGTCGAGTGCACCGCCGTCGGTGTCGGTGATGACGTTGTTGCCCGCCAGGCTGCCGTCGAGCACGGGTCCGAGGATCGGCTCGTAGAGCGTGCCGTCGGGTCCGGCCTTCCCGTCGTCGGCGTGCGTGGACTCGACGCGGCCGATACCCGCGAGCAACGCCCACGACATCCCGCAGCCGGGATTGGAGACCGCGAGCATCGACTCGGCGTTCTTGTACGCCGCAACGTTGATCCCGGGAACGCCGAGAGCGCCTGCCGCGACGCTGGGGGGCAGTGCCGGGATGGGTGGAGGTGGCGGCGGAGGTGGGGGCGCCGGCGGGGCAGCAGGTGCGGCCGCGGGAGCGACGGACGTGGGGGTCGACGGCTCGGGCGTGGTCGGGCTCGCGGTGAGGGTGGACTCGTGGGCCGTGGCCACGGTGCCCACGAGTGGTACGTCGGCCCCCGCCGCAGCGGCGACGGTGACGACTCCGGCGGGAACGAGGCCGGTCAGAGCAATCACGGACGACCGCTTGACCACGGAGTTCGATTTCTTCCGATGCCGACCCACGCTGGCGGAACCTCCTCGGGTCCGGCGTCTGCGGACCGTGATGTCTCGGGAACATCACAAGACTACCCGAAAAGAGACTTTTCCGTTATCTACCCGTGATCAGAATCGTCGGTGCTCCGCTCGTCGACAGGCTTCTTGCGGGCCTTCTTCCGCGACTTGGTCTCGCTCTCGGCAGGGCCGCCGGCCGGGTCTGCCACGGCTGCGCGAATGTCGTCCATCAGGTCGTCCAGCTCACGCCGCAGGTAGTCCCTGGTGGCCACCTCACCGACCGCGATCCGCAGCGCAGCGAGTTCGCGGGCGAGGAACTCGGTGTCCGCCTTGGTTTGGGCGGCGCGGGTGCGGTCCTCCTCGAGCGAGACCCGGTCCCGATCGTCCTGCCGGTTCTGCGCGAGCAGGATCAGCGGCGCCGCGTACGCCGCCTGCGTGGAGAACGCGAGATTGAGCAGGATGAACGGGTACGGATCCCACCGCAGGCTCACCGCGAACACGTTCAGCGCAATCCACACGATCACCACGACCGTCTGAATGATCAGATAGCGACCGGTGCCGAGGAAACGGGCGATACGCTCGCCGATCCGGCCCAGAGCCTCGATGTCGATGTCGAGCCGAAGGCGGCGCGAACCGCGGGGAACGTCGAGGCGACTGCGCGACGATGCGAGCGCGGACTTGTCAGTCATGTCCCACGTGCTCCTGCTCGCGCCAGTCGTCGGGCAGGAGGTGATCGAGCACGTCGTCGACGGTGACCGCGCCGAGCAGGTGGTCCTCGTCGTCGACGACGGGGCCGCACACGAGGTTGTAGGCGGCGAAGTACCGGGTGACCGCGGCCAATGAGTCGTCGGGCGAGAGGCGGGTCATCGTGGAGTCGATGATCCCGCCCACCAGCGCGGCGGGCGGCTCGCGCAGCAACTGCTGTAGGTGCACGCAGCCGAGGTAGCGACCGGTGGGTGTCGCGGTGGGCGGACGCACCACGAACACCAGCGACGCCAGCGCGGGGGTCAGATCGGGGTTCCGTGCGCGTGCCAGGGCCTCGGCCACCGTCGCCGACGCCGACAGGACCACCGGCTCGGGTGTCATCAGACCACCGGCGGTGTCGGGGGAGTGCTCGAGCAGGCGACGCACCGGCTCCGAGTCCTGCGGATCCATCAGCTGCAGAAGCGATTCCGCCTCCGAGTCGGGCAACTCGCCCAGCAGGTCCGCAGCGTCGTCCGGGTCCATCGCCTCGAGCACGTCGGCGGCCCGCTCGAGTTCGAGATGCTTGAGCAGGTCGATCTGATCGTCGTCGGGAAGTTCCTGAACCACGTCGGCGAGCCGCTGGTCGTCGAGCGCGAACATCACCTCGAGTCGTCGCTTGTCGGGCAGATCGCGAAGCTGATCGGCCACATCGGCGGGGCGCATGCCCTCGATCTGCTGCAGGAGTTGCGAGACACCCTGACCCGGCATCGACAACTCCGTCTGGGTCAGACCCTGGATGTGCTGCCAGTCGATCACCTGAAGGGCCCCGCGCCGACCCAGTCGTGCCCGCTGCGGGCGAACGGCCACTCGTGAGACGACCCAGTCCCGCGTGCGGGTCTGCTCGAGGCCGAGATCGACCACGATGGAGTCGATGTCGTGCAGCTCCGGTGTGGCGGGGTCGTCGGTGCGGACCTTCGAGTCCAGCACCTGCGCGAGGGCCAGGACCTCGCCGGGGCGCTGGACGAATCGGCGCATACTGATGTTGCCGGTGGTCAGCGTCACCGCGTTGGGCTCGATGGCGGTCACGCGCAGCATCGGTACGAAAATCTTTCGCCGCGTGGCCAATTCGAGCACCAGACCCAGCACCCTCGGTTGCAGGCGACCGACGCGCACCGTGACGACGATGTCGCGAACCCGGCCCATCGACTCACCGTCGGGGCCCAGAACGGCCAGGCCCGCGAGCCTCGCCGCGAAGACCTTGGTCACTGCCGCCATGCAAGCACAGTAGCCCGCCGCAGTTCGGCGTCGGCGACTGCTGGTTGGCGACCCGGCCGAACGGGCACAATGGTCCCATGACGAACCCCATGGCCCGCACCAATCAGCCCAGTGGACTGCCCACCCCGCCCTCGGGGTGGCCCATCGGCTCCTACCCGACGTACGAGGAGGCGCAGCGGGCCGTCGACTACCTGTCCGATCAGGAGTTCACGGTGGAGGACGTCACCATCGTCGGGGTCGACCTGATGCAGGTCGAGCGTGTCCTCGGGCGACTGACATGGCCGAAGGTCATCGGTGGCGGCATCGTCTCGGGTGCGTGGTTCGGCATCTTCATTGGCCTGCTGCTCTCCATCATCACCAGCACCAGCCTTGCCGGGGCGTTGCTGGTCGGCATGATCGGCGGCATCATCTTCGGCCTGATCTCGGCGTCGATTCCCTACGCCGCCACCCGTGGGCAGCGCGACTTCGCCTCGACGATGCAACTCGTGGCCGGCCGGTACGACGTTCTGTGCGAGCCGAAGTCCGCCGAGAAGGCGCGCGACCTGCTCGCCAGGCTGGCTCTCTAGTCCCGGCGGCAGCGGGGCCCTGTCACTGCGGGGCTGCCGAGCGAAGCTGCGCCATGATCTCGTCGTTCCAAGTGTGGCTGCGCACCAGGCGGTAACGCTCGCGTGCCACCCACAGGAAGGCCTCGGCGTCGGTGTGGCGGGTCATCATCCCACCCATCGAGCGCACCATACGAACCACCGGGAGGAACTCCTCACCGAACCATCGGCGCGCCACCGTGGGTCGATCGACGAACTCACCGGTCTCCTGCATCAACCGGAAGCCCCACGCCTCGACGGCCTCGCTGAGTTCGGAATACTGCCACGGGTCGGTGAACTCGATCGCCTCTCGCGCTCGTCCCACCAGCGGAACCCGGGTCAGGAACAGTCGACGATGATCCTTGACCACGAGATCTCCGCGAGTGGAGATGCCGTCCGGAGCTATGCGGGTGGTGATCTCGGTGACGTACGCCTCGATGGTCGTGTGGTGCATCGCGAACGCGATCGAGACGCGGTGATGGCCGTCGATCACGAAGTGCATCGAACCCACGCGATAGACCTCGATCGGAGGCATCGACTCACCCCGACGCCATGCCGTTGCCAGACGCTGCCAGCGCTCGCGGGTGCGCGTGGAGGTCGGCCGGAAGTACCGGTCGAAGTCCCGGGTGCGGTCGACGCTCCCGACGATCGACTCCACGCGGATCACCTCGAGACCCAACCTCCGCTCACCGGTTCTGCCCAGTGCGGCCACCACCTCGTCGAACGGCAGGATCATCGTGACGTCGTCGGGTTGGCGTCGCAGCCAGCCGATCAGGCGTGCGAGCTCGGCACGGCGCCGCTGGCGGGCGAAGTCGTTCTGTGCGTCGGTGGCGGGAAATCCGGTGTCACGCGCCATGGCGCCGCCGTCCGATCGTGGGCTCTGCCGCTCCCGGAGTGATCTCGAGCAGGGCGTAGCCGACGGTGTTGATCACGGTGGTCCCTCCGATGTGGTGGTCCGGCGGTCGCGTGCCGTGCGGGTGGACGTGACCGTGCACGAACACCTGCGGGCTGAGCGCGGCGAGAACCCGGTGGAAGCAGTCGAACCCGCGGTGCGGGCCGTCGTCGCCGTCCCCGACGCCGCGCGCAGGACTGTGGGCGAGGAAGACATCGATCCTCTCGCGGCGCAGCCGCGGGTGCCAGGTGTGCGTGCGCAGCAGCGACGCAGCCCTGCGCTTCTGCTGTTGCTCGGTCCACTGATTGGGGCCGGTGTTGTATCGGATCGAGCCGCCGAGCCCGGCGATGGACAGACCGGCAGCGCCGACGATTCGTCTGTCGGCGTTGGTGGCACCCGCCGGCCCCGGCCACCTCGACGAGTCGGCGAGGTCGGGATCGTGGTTGCCGGGCACGAAGACGCAGGGTGCTCCGATGGTGTCGGTGAGGTACTCGATGTAGTCGAACGGAAGGTCGCCCGCTGCGAGGATCAGGTCCACCTCCAGCGTGCGCGCCTGCTCGGTCCACAGACTGCCGACGACCTCGTCGGAGATGGTCAGTACGGACACCACGGTGCGAAACGCTACCCGTCCCGGGAGTCGGCGGGCGTGGTCGTGGTGGTTGGATGACGGCGATGAACGAGGACATCCCGGCGGCGGTGACCGCGCACCTGTGCGCCGAGATCGGCGGCGCCCCGCCGGAGTCGGCTTCGGTGACGCTGCTCGGCGTCGAGGCCGTAGACATTCTGCGATTCGGGCCCGACGAGGCCGGGGTGGTGCGCTACGCGACGGTCGGATGCGCGCGCCACCCCATGTCCGACCCCTCCGACCTCGTCGCCGATCCGATCCGCGGACCGCGCGCGGAACTGGTGCTGGCCATCGCTGGGTCCGCACCGGGAGTGCACGTGAGCTTGGCGATCCTCGCCGCCGCGCCCGCGGTGGAGGGAGTGGTCCACACCGCCGATGCGCTGATCGACCTCGGCGAACCGCTCTGGACCGGTGCGCTCTTCACCGCGGTGCTGATCGGTGACGGTTCCGGTGTCGTCGACCTGCCGCTCACCCCGCCCGCGGACCCGGTGCACTTCTTCGCCGTCACGCCCATCACCGCCACCGAGGCGGCCATGGTGCGCCTCCGCGGCGCCGACGCACTGCGCGAGGCCTGGGCCGAGGCCGGCATCGACCCGCTCGACCCTCACCGCGGCAGCGCGGCACTGGGTCGCTGACGTTCACCCGGCACCGGAACGTCACAGCCAGCTGTTGCGACGGAACGTCAGAGCCAGCTGTTGCGCCGGAACGTCGCGAACAGCAGCCCGCACACCGTCAGCACCGAACCGCCGATGATCGGGTACCCGTACGTCCAGTGCAGTTCGGGCATGTTGTCGAAGTTCATCCCGTAGATCCCGGCCACCATCGTCGGAACCGATGCGATGGCCACCCACGACGAGATCTTGCGCATGTCCAGGTTCTGCTGCATGGTCACGCGCGCCAACGCCGCGTCGACGAGGGTGGAGAGCACCTCGTCGAACTCGGAGATGCGCTCGGACACCGCAGTGTGGTGGTCGGCGACATCGCGCAGGTAGCGGCGCACGGCCTTCGGGACCGTCGAGGTGCTCTCCTGCACCAGCCGTGCCAGCGGAACCGCGAGGGGAGTGACACCGCGACGCAACTCCACCACTTCGCGCTTGAGCATGTAGATCTGTTCGATCGGCACGTGGTGGTTCGGGCTGAACACCTCGCCCTCCATGACGTCGACATCACGTTCGAGCTTGCCGGTCACCTCGAGGTAGCGGTCGACCACATGGTCGGCGATCGCATGCAGCACCGCGGTGGGTCCGAGCGCGAGCCGCTCGGGGGAGCGCTCGAGCCTCTTGCGGACCCCGGCCAGCTCGGAGTGTTCGCCGTGGCGGACGGTGATCACGAAGTCGGGACCCACGAAGATCATGATCTCGCCCGTCTCGACGATCTCGTTGGCCGTGGTCACCGACTCGTGCTCGACGTAGTTGACCGTGCGCAGGACCAGGAACATCACGTCGTCGTACTGCTCGAGTTTGGGGCGCTGGTGCGCGTGCACGGCGTCCTCGACCATGAGCTCGTGCAGCGTGTAGCTCTCGGCGATGCTGCTCATCTGGCCCTCGTCGGGCGCATGCAGGCCCACCCACACGAATCCGGCACCGCGGGTTCGCACCTCGGCCAGCGCGCCCGCATGGGTGAACTTGCCGGGCAGGCGCACCCCGTCGACGTACACCGCGCAGTCCACGATGGCGCGCGCGGTGGGAACGGGCAGTTTGGGCATGGTCACACCCGCCCCGCGCGCCGAGGGACGCAGCGACGGCATCGATCTCAGCGAGGGCACCGGACGATCGTACGTCTGCTGGATGTGGCGTCGCTCGGCTGACACACTTGCCCGGTGATCATCGATCTGCACACCCATTCCACGGCGTCGGACGGCACCGACAGCCCGGCCGAACTGGTGCGCGGCGCTGCAGCGGCCGGCGTGGACGTGGTTGCCATCACCGATCACGACACCACCGCGGGATGGGCCGAGGCTGCGGCGCAGACGGCCCGACTGGATCGCCCCCTCACCCTGGTTCGCGGGATCGAACTCTCCTGCACCGGGCCCGGTGAGGACGGCGCGCCCGTGGCCGTCCACGTCCTGGGATACCTCTTCGACCCCGAGCACCCCGCCTTCGCTGCCGAGCGGGCGCGCCTGCGTGACGAGCGCGCGACGCGGCTGCGGGCGATCGCGCTGAACCTGCGTGCCGACGGGATCGAGCTCGACGTCGAGTCGATCCTGGCCGAGTCGGGCCCGTCGGCGGGTCGGCCCCACCTGGCCCGCGCGCTGATCGAGCGCGGCGTCGTCGCGTCGATGGACGAGGCGTTCGCCGGCCCGTTGCGCACCGGCGGCCGGTACTACGTGGCCAAACGTGACACCCCGATCGAGGACGGGATCGCGCTGATCACCGAGTCCGGGGGCGTGGCGGTGATCGCCCACGCGCGTGCTCGCCGACGCGGGCGCCTGCTCGCGACGGCGGCCATCGAGGAGTTCGCGCGCGAGGGGTCGATCGGTGGGCTCGAGGTCGACCACCCCGACCACGACGACGCCGACGCCGACGCGCTGCGTGCACTCGCCGACCGGTACGGGTTGATCGTGACCGGATCCTCGGACTACCACGGGGTCAACAAGAGCACCCCGATCGCGGCGCGCACCACCGCGCCCGAGCACTTCGCCGAGCTCGTCCGCCGGGGCAGCGGAGTCCCCGTCCTAGGACCGGCATGAGTTTCGACCTGACCCTCTACATCACGGCGGTGGTCACGCTCTTCGTGATCATGGATCCGCTGGGCGCGATCCCGGTGTTCCTGTCGCTGGTCGGACGCAAGAGTCCGGAAGTCCGGCACCGGGCGGCGCTGCAGGCCCCGCTGGTCTCGCTGGCGGTGATCTCGGTGTTCGCGATCGGTGGTCAGGCGATTCTGAGCTACCTGCACATCGGGATCCCGGCGCTGCAGGGGGCGGGTGGGCTGCTGCTGATCATCATCGCTCTGCAACTGCTCACCGGCACCGAGTCGGGTCGGACCGGGGCCACGGAGGACGTGAACGTGGCGCTGGTGCCGCTCGGAACGCCGATCATGGCCGGACCCGGAGCCATCGCAGCGGTGATCGTGTACGTCAGCCAGTCGGACGGCAGCGCCGGTTCCCTGCTCGCCATCGGCTCCGCCATCGTCACCATCCACGTGATCTTCTTCCTGGTTCTGCGCTTCTCCGCGGTCCTGATACGCATCCTCGGTGTCGGCGGGATCTCACTTCTCGCCCGCATCGCGGGCCTGCTCCTCGCCGCCATCGCCGTGCAGCTGATCGCAAGCTCGGTTCGCGGCTTCGTGGCGGGAGGGTAGGCGCGCGTGCGCACGGTCAGCGGTGTGGTGACCGCGGGTCTGCTCGTTCTCACCGTCGTGGTACTCGCGTCGGCTCTGATCGGTGCCGCCAGGGGATTCCCGGGGCCGGGGGTGCAATCGGTGGCGGTCCACGTCGTCGGCAGTGCCGTGGCGCTTCTCGCCCAGCGCCGCGCCGACCGCGGCACCGCACTCGCGTCGGTGATCGCCTCGACGGTGGTGCTCGTCGTCACCGCGCTGGTCCTGTACACCCAGTGGTGGTCGTGATCGGGCAGCAGATGCGGGGGGACTAGGATTCACCGAGGCGCTCAGGCGCCGTGGCGCCTCGACGCGGCGATCCCGCTTTCCGCCGCCCTCCCCGACAAACACGCAGCAGTTCATCAGCAGGAGCGACCAGTGAGCACCGCCACCGACCGTCCGGGTAGCGACGACCTGACCACCATCACCGACGAGGAGATCTTCCTCGGCCACTCGGGCGGCAAGCTCACCGTGGAACTCACCGCGCCCATCGACACCAAGCGAGATCTCTCCATCGCCTACACCCCCGGTGTCGCGAAGGTCTCGCGCGCGATCGCGGACGACGCAGCACTGGCCAAGAAGTACACCTGGACCGAACGGCTGGTCGTGGTGGTCAGCGACGGGTCCGCGGTGCTCGGACTCGGCGACATCGGCGCGCGCGCGTCACTGCCCGTCATGGAGGGCAAGTCCGCGCTGTTCAAGAAGTTCGCGGACCTCAACTCGATCCCGCTGGTACTCGACACCCAGGATCCCGACGAGATCATCGAGACGCTGGTGCGCCTGCGTCCGAGCTTCGGTGCGGTGAACCTCGAGGACATTTCGGCGCCGCGGTGCTTCGAGATCGAACGCCGGGCCATCGAGGCCCTCGACTGCCCGGTGATGCACGACGATCAGCACGGCACGGCCATCGTGGTGCTCGCCGCCCTGATGGGCGCCGCCCGGGTGCAGGGCCGCGCGATCGCGGACCTGACCGTGGTGATCTCCGGGGCCGGAGCGGCCGGCGTCGCGTGCGCGAACATGTTGGTCGCCGCGGGAGCCGGGGACGTCATCGTTCTCGATTCGCAGGGCATCATCTCGCAGGGACGTGACAGGCTCACCGACGTCAAGGTCGACCTCGCGGCCCGCACCAACCGTCGCGGACTGGTCGGCGGCGCCGCGCAGGCACTCGCCGGGGCGGATGTGTTCCTCGGTCTGTCGGCCGGGACCATCGCCGAGGACCTCATCGCGTCCATGGCCCCGCGGTCGATCGTGTTCGCCCTGTCGAACCCCGATCCCGAAATTCACCCCGAGGTGGCCGCGCGGTACGCAGAGATCGTCGCCACCGGGCGCAGCGACTTCGCGAACCAGATCAACAATGTGCTCGCCTTCCCCGGAGTGTTCCGCGGAGCGCTCGACGCGGGGGCGCGCCGAATCACCGAAGCCATGAAGCTCGCAGCCGCCGAGGCGATCCTGTCGGTCGTGGGTGAGGATCTCGCGCCCACCATGATCGTGCCGAGCCCGCTCGATCCGCGCGTGGCGCCTGCCGTCGCTGCGGCGGTGGCCGCAGCGGCAGCTCAGGACGGCGTGGTCTGACGCAGCTGCGAACGAGAGCCCCGGGTGCGCGCCGTGGCGGGTTGCCAGGGCCGCAGCCGTCCGGTTCCGGGCGCCGACAGCCAGACCGCGAACGCGAGCAGCCCGTCGACCACCAGGGCCAGTGCCGCCACCAGGACCGCGCCGACGATCACCCGGTCGTACCGGTACAGCGCCAGCCCGTCGAAGATGTAGCGGCCGAGACCGCCGAGGTTGACGAATGCCGCCACCGTCGCGGTGGCGATCACCTGCAGGGTCGCGTTGCGAACACCGCCGAGGATCAGGGGTAGCGCGTTGGGCACCTCGACGCCGAACAGCACCTGGCGGGAGGTCATCCCCATCGACGTGGCCGCGTCCACCACGGTGCGTTCGACGTTGGACACCCCGGAGTACGTTCCGGCCAGGATCGGCGGGATGCCCAGGATCACCAGCGCGATGATCGGCGGTTTCAACCCCAGCCCCATCAGCAGAACCAGGAGGGTGAGCAGCCCCAGCGTCGGCAGTGCCCGCATGGCGTTGACCAGGCCCACCACGAACGCCTCGCCCGATCGTGCGTGTCCGATCCACAGCCCGAGGGGCACCGCGATCGCTGCGGCGATCAGCACCGCCAGCGCGGAGTACCAGAGATGTTCGACGAGCCGGGCGCCGATGCCGGCCTCACCACTCCAGTTGGCCGCGGTGCTCATGTACTCGAACGCGCCCCGGAAGATGTTCACGTTGTCGCCGCCGCCCTGGTCCAGGGCGTCAGGACCCGGCCGGTGAGGTAGAGCAGGCCGTCGAAGAGCAGGGCGAGCACCACGATCGCGATGATCCCGGCCAGGATCTGGTCGGGGTAGTCGCGTTGGTAGCCCTGACGGAACAGATCACCCAGGCCGCCGATCCCGATCAGCGAGCCCACCGACACGAGCGAAATGTTGGTCACGGCGACCACGCGGACCGCCGCGACGAGAACGGGCAGCGCGAGCGGCAGTTCCACGGCCAGCGCTCGTCGTACCGTGGTGAACCCCATCGCTCGGGCGGCGTCGACCACCGACGGTGCCACCGAGTCCAACGCCTCCGGTACTGCCCGCACCAGCAGAGAGGTGGAGTAGACCGACAGGGCGATCACCACGTTGAGCGGATCGAGGATCTTCAGGCCCAGGAGCGGCGGGATGATCACGAACAGTGCCAGTGACGGCACGGTGAACAGCACCGCCGCGGTGACCATCGTGAGCCGACGCAGGATCGGGACGCCGCGCACGAGCGCCCCGAGCGGGACGCTGATCACCAGTCCCACCAGCAGCGGAGTCAGCGCGAGGTACAGGTGCTCACCGGTGAGCGATCGTACGACGGCGAAGTTGTCGATCAGCCACGTCACGGGCTCTCCTGCGCCCGTTGGCGTGCAAGCTGCTCGAGCACCTCGTCGGCGTGGACCGCCCCGACCACTCGGCCCGCGCCGTCGACGGCCACACCGATACCCGACGGCGACGAGATGGCGGCGTCGAGGGCCGATCGCAGGTCCGCTCCTCGCGTGTACAGCGAGCCCCCGGCCACGGACACCTCCTCGATGGGTGTACCGCTTCGGACGGCGGCCACCCCGGCCCGGGTCAGCCACCCACCGGGTCGACCGTCGTCGGTGGTCACCAGCAGCCATGAATGCTCGTCCGCGGACACCGTGCCCAGATCGTGGGCGGTGCAGCGGGGGATCTCGTGGATCGTCAGCTCGGTGCCGGGTCGGAACGAGAGCCCGCGATAGCCACGATCGCGCCCGACGAAGTCGGCGACGAAATCTGTCGCGGGTGAGGCGAGAACCACCTGCGGGGTGTCGTACTGCTGCAGCCGCCCACCGGTGCCGAACACCGCGATGCGGTCTCCGAGAGTGATGGCCTCGTCGATGTCGTGGGTGACGAAGACGATCGTCTTGCGCAGGTCGGCCTGCAGGCGCTGCATCTCGCGCTGCAACTCCTCGCGCACCACGGGGTCGACCGCGCTGAACGGCTCATCCATCAGCAGGATCGGCGGATCGGCGGCCAGGGCCCGCGCAACACCGACGCGTTGCTGCTGCCCCCCGGACAGCTGCGCCGGGTACCGCGAGCCGAGAGCCGGATCCAGACCCACCCTCTCGAGCACGCCGAGCGCGTCCGCGCGGGCCTGGCGCCGCGAGCGGCCCTGCAGGACGGGCACGGTGGCGACGTTGTCGACCACGGTGCGGTGCGGGAGCAGTCCACCACTCTGGATGACGTACCCGATGCCCAGTCTCAGCTGGACCGGGTCGACGGTGGATATGTCTCGACCGTCGACGGTGATCGTGCCCGAGGTGGGCGTGATCATCCGGTTGATCATCCGCATCGAGGTGGTCTTGCCGCAGCCCGACGGACCGACGAACACGGTCAGCTGCTGCGCCTCGATGGTCAACTCCAGCGAGTCGACCGCCACGGTGCCGTCCGGGTAGCGCTTGGTGACGTTCCCGAACGAGATCACGAGATCGGCTTGTCCAGTCCCTGCTTGGCCACCCATGCCTGCGCTGCGGCTGCGGGCTCGGTCTTGCTGTCACCGGAGACCTGCTCGTTCAGGTCGAGCAGTTCGGCGGTGGTGAGCTTTCCGGAGATCGCGTTGAGAACGGCGACCAGCTTGTCGGACTTCTTGGACGTGTTGAACAGCGGCACCACGTTCTGCGCGGCGAAGACGTTCTTGGGGTCCTCGAGGACGACGAGGTTGTTCTTCACGATCGCGGGGGAGGTGGTGAAGATGTCGGCCGCGTCGACCTGACCCTCGACCAGAGCCTTGACCGTGGCCGGCCCACCGCCGTCGGCGATGGTGACGTAGTTCGACGGGGAGATGTCGAGGCCGTACACGGACTTCAGACCCGGCAGACCCGCGACCCGCTCGGTGAACTCCGGCGTGCCGCCGAACTTGATCTGCCCCGAGTACTTCGCCAGATCCTCGATGGTGCGCAGGTTCCACTTGTCTGCAGTGGCGCGGGTGACCACCACGGCATCCTTGTCCTCTCCCGGCGCAGGCGCTGCGATGGACAGTGACGAACCGAGGGCGGCCGGGAGCGCGGCGGCGACATCTGCCGACGACGTGGCCGTCGCCTTCGGATCGAGGTACTGCAGAAGGTTGCCCGTGTAGTCCGGCACCAGGTCGATCGAGCCGTCCTTGACGGCCGGGACGTAGGCCTCGCGGCTTCCGATCGAGAGCTTGGTGCTGGTGTCGAATCCGTTGGCCTTCAAGGCGGCCGCGTAGATCTGTGCGACGACCACCGACTCGGTGAAGTCGGCGGAGCCCACGACGATGGTGCCGGTGCCCGAGCTGGGACCGCCGCCGGAGGACTGCGGATCGGAGTTGCCGCCGCAGGCGGTCAGCGCCAGCACCGACAGGGTGGCCACGGCGGCGACCGCCAGCCGGGAGCGCGAGATGATCGAGGGGCTCATTGTCGTCCTTCTGAGAGGGTGCAGATCTGAGAGTGTAACGATGGCGTCGGACACGACAGTGATTCCAGCGCAGGACGATCGAAAGTGGGGGAGATGCACGGGTACCGGACGCGGATTGCCGCGGCCCTGTCGGCGCTGGCCGTGCTGCTCTGCGCGTGCAGCTCCCCACCGGCACCGCAGGACCCGAACCCGGCGATCACCGTCGCATCGGACGGCCGGGTGGTCTCGCAGGTGCTCGCTCACCTCTATGCGGGTGCGCTGCAGGCCGCCGGAGCGCGAACGACGCTGGCACCCGCGGCCGCCGACCCCGCCGCCGCCGTCGAGCAGATTGCGACCGGGCGCGCGGACTTCTATGCGGGGTTCACCGGCGAGTTGCTCGATTCCTTCGACCGCTCCGCCGCGGCCACCACCGCCGACGAGGTGTACAGCGCTCTCGGGCGCGCCCTGCCGAGTTGGCTGACGATCACCGATCGAACTCTCGCGCAGCGTCCCGCGTCCCCGGGATCGGCGGCGGCGGTATCGATCGAACGTGCCCAGTTCGTGGTGCCGCTCCTGCGCAGCAACCCCCTGGCCCGGCGCCTGGACGACGCTCTCGGCGTCGTGGCGGGTGAGCTGACCACCACCGACCTGACGAGCATGGTGCGACGAGTCGACGCCGGTGAATCCGTCGACCGCGTCACCGGCGACTGGCTCGCCGGTCGGCCCCTGTGACCGGGCGTCAGGACCGGCTCGCCTCGAAGCGCGCGGTGATGAATCGGGCGAGGTCGCGCACTGCGTCGTCGGCTTCGCGCATGATGGTCGCCTGCAGGTGGGCGACGTGCCAGAGGTCGGGGTACTCGGTGTAGGTCACGTCGACCTTCGCCGCGCGCAGTTTCCCGACGAACTCGACCACCTCGTCGTGCAGCAACTCGGTGGTGGCGGCGTGCACGATGGTCGGCGGTAGACCGTCGAGGCGTGAGCGCATCGGTGCGTAGCCGGGATCGTACGGATCGCCGTCGCCCAGGTACGCCTTCGCGGACGCTCCCGACCATCCGGTGTTGACCACCAGGTCCCGCTTGAACTCCGGTGCCACGGACACCGGATCGACCCACGGTGCCAGCAGCACCAGCGACGAGGGGACCTCACCCTTGTCCACCACGCGTCTGGCCAGAGCAGCGGCCAGCCCGCCGCCGGCAGAGTCGCCGGCGATGCACAGTCGGTCGGGTGTGTACCCGTGGTGGGCGATGAGCGCGTCCCACACGGCTTCGGCGTCGTCGAGGCCTGCCGGGTACGGATGCTCGGGGGCGAGCCGGTAGTCGACCACGTACGCCACGCTGTCGGTGTATTCCGCGAGGGTGGCGGTCAGCGGGCGGTGCGTGTACGGCGATCCCACCGTGTACGAGCCGCCGTGCAGATAGACGATCGCGGTGTCGTGATTGCCGTCGCCCACCGTCACCCGTTCCACCGGGACCTTGTCGATCGTGATCTTCTGCTTGCGGGTGTTCAGCGGCACCGGCTGGATGACGGCGGCGAGCTTCATCAGGCGGCGCTGGTTCTTGAAGCTCAGCTTCGGGTGCAGGATGATCTTGTACATCGGGCCCAGGAACGCGACCACCTTGGGCAGGGGCGCCACGATCGGTGGCTTGCTGAACGAGTTCCTCACAGCGACTGCTTCGGGGCGACGCGGCCGGCGACGGTGGCCACCACGCGCTGATACCACGAGGCGGTCACCCGCACGAACATGTCGAGGACGACCGCGTCGTACCCGACGATCACTCGCGGCTTGCGCCGGGCGACGCCGCGGACGATGGTCTTGGCGGCGCTCTCGGCCGTGGTGAAGGTGAGCTTGTTGTCGAAGGTCGACGCGACGTTGGACTGGTCGTACCCGGCGCCCACGGTGGCATTGCGCGCGATGGCGGTCTTGATGCCTCCGGGGTGCACACACGTGACGGCCACGGGCTGCTTGCCCATGAGCATCTCGAGGCGCAGGGCCTCGGTGAACCCACGGACGGCGAACTTGGCGGCGTTGTAGGCCGACTGCGAGGGCATGGCCAGCAGACCGAACAGGCTGGAAATGTTGACGACGTGGCCGTCGCCGGAGGCGATGAGGTGGGGCAGGAAGACCTTGGTGCCGTTGACCACGCCCCAGAAGTCGACGTCGACGATGCGCTCGATGTCCTTGAACTCCGAGTTCAGAACGTCACCGTGGTAGGCGATGCCGGCGTTGTTGTAGATCTGGTGGATCACGCCGTAGTGCTCGGCGATGGCGTCGGCATAGGCGATGACGGCTTCGCGCTCGGTGACGTCGAGACGGTCGGTGCGCACCTCGGCCCCGGCCGCCTCGACCAGCCTGCCGGTCTCGGCCAGTCCCTCGACGTCGACGTCCGAGAGCGCGAGCCTGGCACCCCGCCGAGCGAGTTCGAGTGCCAGGGCGCGCCCGATCCCCGAGCCGGCGCCGGTGATCACGGCGACCTTGCCTTCGAATGACCTCACTGCGTACCGCCCTCCGCCGTCCTCGTGTCCACGATGGGCCGACCTTACCGTGCAGTAGGCGCCGGGCAAGGTTCGCAGTCCCGCTGGGTGACCCCCGGTCCCGGTGGCCCAACCGGGTGACGCCGGTCGCACCCGGGATACGGTGATCGCCGAACGACCGATAGACGTCGGCGGGAAAGGGCAGCTACGCCATGGGCGCGCAGATCACGGTGAACACCGTCACCCGACACTCGGGCATCCTCGGCATCGGCGTGTTCCGGCCCGAGCGCGTGGTCACCAATGCGGAGATCTGCGAGACGATCGACTCGACGGACGAGTGGATCCGCTCCCGTACCGGTATCGAGAGCCGTCGTTTCGCCAGTGACAGCGAGAACGTGGTGTCGATGTCGGTCGAGGCAGGTCGCCGCGCCCTCGAGAACGCCGGGGTCGACGCGGCCGACGTGGGCTGCGTCATCGTCGCCACGTCGACGCATCTGCTGCTCACCCCGCCCGCCGCGTCGATGGTGGCGCACGAACTCGGCACGTCCGGTCCGGGCGCCTTCGATGTCGGTGCCGGCTGTGCCGGTTTCTGTTACGCGCTCTCGCTCGCGTCGGACATGGTGCGCACGGGCGGCGAGGACACAGTGCTCGTCATCGGCACCGAACAGCTGTCGGTGACCACCCGCCCCGACGACCGCGGCACACGCATGATCTTCGGCGACGGCGCCGGCGCCATGGTGGTCGGCGTGAGCGACGAGCCGGGGATCGGACCCGTGGTGTGGGGTTCGGACGGTTCGCAGTCCGACGCGATCAAGCAGGACCGCGACTGGCTCGAGTTCTTCCGTGATCGGGAGAAGAACCTCGAGACCGAGCGTCCGTGGATCGCCATGACGGGTATCGCCGTCTTCCGCTGGGCAGCGTTCGAGATGGCGAAGGTGGCCAAGCAGGCCATCGAGAAGGCGGGGATCACCGCCGCCGATCTCGATGTCTTCGTCCCGCATCAAGCGAACTCGCGTATCACCGACCTGCTCGCCCGCAGCCTCGATCTCGGCGACGACGTGCCGGTCGCCAACGACATCGCCGAGTCCGGCAACACCTCGGCCGCCTCGATTCCCCTTGCGGTGGAAGAGGTTCTGCGGACGGGCAAGTCCAAGGAGGGCGACACCGCGCTGCTCCTCGGGTTCGGCGCCGGGTTGTCGTACGCCGGCCAGGTGGTCACCCTTCCGGCCCCGCCGAAGGTCTGAGACCGCACTCGACTCAGAGATGCCGCAGGTACTGCTCGGGTGAGTCGAAGAACCGCGACCAGTTCTGCGCCAAGCTCGTCTCGGCCCACGTCGTCGCGGTGAATCCGTCGTCGCCGGCCTCGAGGACGGTGGCTCCGGGAAAGGCTGCCAGCAGGGGCGAGTGCGTTGCCAGGACCACCTGCGAACCCTCGGCAACCAGGTCGGTCATCACCGACATGAGGGCGAGCGTGGCGTGGAACGACAGGGCCGACTCCGGCTCGTCCATCAACCACAGACCGACGCCGACGGGTCGGTCCGCGACATAGCGCAGGAACGACTGCCCGTGTGAGAGCGCGTTGAGTTCGACGTCGTGCGGGCGGACTCGCCGAGAGTCGGCGGCTTCGAACGCCGCGTGCATCGTCTCCGCCCGCAGGAAGCCCCCTCCGTAGGGTTGCGGACGCATTCCGGACCACGTGAGGTGTGAGCCCAGGTCAGCGTCGGAACGCCCGCCGGGGCCGGACCAGAGGGCATCCTGGGCGCCATGGAACGTCCGTGTCCAACACCCCGCGAGAGCCTCCATCACCGTCGACTTCCCAGTGCCGTTCTCACCTACCAGAACGGTGACCGGGGTGTCGAAATCGAGTCCGTACCTGATGATTTCGTCGACGACAGGTAGCTCCAGGTACCACGACGCCCGGTCGAATCCACCCCGGGGGGTGAACTCGACCCGGCGCAGCGGCAGCATGGGTGGGCTCGGGTGTCAGTCGCCGAACGCCTCGTCGATGATCTCCTGCTGCTCGACGGCGTGCACCTTCGACGACCCCGACGACGGCGCCGACATGGGCCGCCTGGAGACCCGCCGGATGCCGGACAGCTTGTCGGGCAGCAGTTCCGGGAACGCAAGGCCGAAGGTCGGCCAGGCACCCTGGTTCGCCGGCTCCTCCTGTACCCACCGGAAATCGGTGGCGTTGGGGAAGTTGCCGAGCGTCTCGGCGATTCGACGGGTCGGGATCGGGTACAGCTGCTCGATCCGCACGATCGCCACGTCGGTGCGGTTGTCGCGCTGCTTGCGGGCGAGCAGTTCGTAGTACAGCTTGCCGCTGACCATGAGCACGCGGGTGACCGCGCCCCGGTCGCCGGTGCCCGACTCGTAGGTGGGCTCGTCGAACACCGAGTGGAACTTGCCCTCGGTGAAGTCCTCGATGTTGCTCACCGCGGCCTTGTTGCGCAGCATCGACTTCGGGGTGAACACGATCAGCGGGCGCCGAATGCCGTCCCGTGCGTGGCGGCGCAGGAGGTGGAAGTAGTTGGCGGGGGTCGACGGAACCGCCACCGTCATCGAACTTTCCGCGCACAGCTGCAGGAAGCGCTCGATTCGCCCCGAGGTGTGGTCCGGGCCCTGCCCCTCGTGACCGTGCGGCAGCAGCAGCACCACGTCGGAGAGCTGGCCCCACTTGGCCTCGCCGGAGGAGATGAACTCGTCGATGATCGACTGCGCGCCGTTGACGAAGTCGCCGAACTGCGCCTCCCACAGCACCAGCGCATCCGGGTTGCCCACGGAGTAGCCGTACTCGAAGCCCACCGCGGCGTACTCGCTCAGGGCGGAGTCGTAGATCAGGAACTTGCCGTCGGGGGAACCGCCCAGGTTGGCCAGCGGGGTGTACTCCTCGCCGGTCTTGCGGTCGATGATCGTCGCGTGGCGCTGGGTGAAGGTGCCGCGTCTCGAGTCCTGACCGGCGAAGCGCACCAGATGACCCTCGTCGACAAGGGAGCCCAGGGCCAGAAGCTCGCCGAAGGCCCAGTCGATCTTCCCGTCCTGCGACATCTCGCGACGCTTGTCGAGAACGGGCTTGACCCTGGGGTGCACCGTGAAGCCGTCGGGAACGTCGACGAAGGCCTCGCCGATCCGGTGCAGCACACTCTTGTCGACGGCCGTGGTGAGCTTGACCGGGATCTTCTGGTCGAGCTCCACCGATTCGCTGGGCTCGGGTTGATACTTCTCGAGCTCGCGGACCTCGTTGAAGACTCGTTCGAGCTGACCCTGGTAGTCGCGCAGGGCGTCCTCTGCCTCCTTGAGGGAGATGTCGCCGCGACCGATGAGCGACTCGGTGTAGCTCTTGCGAACACTGCGCTTGGTGTCGATCACGTCGTACATCGCCGGCTGCGTCATCGAGGGGTCGTCGCCCTCGTTGTGTCCGCGTCGGCGGTAGCAGATCATGTCGATGATGACGTCCTTGCCGAACTTCTGGCGGTAGTCCACCGCGAGCTGGGCCACCCACACGCACGCCTCGGGGTCGTCGCCGTTGACGTGGAAGATCGGCGCCGAGATCATCTTCGCCACGTCGGTGCAGTACTCGGAGGTGCGCGAGCTCTTCGGCGAGGTGGTGAAGCCCACCTGGTTGTTGACCACGATGTGCACGGTGCCGCCGGTGCGGAATCCCTTGAGCCCGGACAGGTTCAGGGTCTCGGCCACCACACCCTGCCCGGCGAACGCGGCGTCGCCGTGCAGCATCAGTGCCAGAACCGAGTACCCGCCGGGGCCCTGGCCCTTGTTCAGCAAGTCCTGCTTGGCTCGGACGATGCCCTCGAGCACCGGGTCGACCGCCTCGAGGTGCGACGGGTTCGCGGTGAGCGAGACCTTGATGTCGTTGTCACCGAACATCTGGATGTAGGTGCCCTCGGCGCCGAGGTGGTACTTGACGTCGCCGGAGCCGTGGGCTGCAGCGGGATTCATGTTGCCCTCGAACTCGGTGAAGATCTTCGAGTAGGGCTTGCCCACGATGTTGGCGAGCACGTTCAGGCGGCCGCGGTGCGGCATACCGATGACCACCTCGTCGAGTTGGTACTCCGCGCACTGGTCGATCACGGCGTCCATCATGGGGATCACCGCCTCGGCGCCCTCGAGCGAGAACCGCTTCTGGCCGACGTACTTGGTGCCCAGGAAGGTCTCGAAGGCTTCCGCCGCGTTCAGCCGCGAGAGGATGTACTTCTGCTGCGCCACAGTGGGTTTGACGTGCTTGGCTTCGACCCGCTCCTGCAGCCAGGCAACCTGCTCGGTCTCGAGGATGTGGGTGTACTCCACGCCGACGTGGCGGCAGTAGGAGTCACGCAGCACGCTCAGCACGTCCCGCAGCTTCATGCGGTCGTGCCCGTGGAACCCGCCCACCTTGAACTCGCGGTCGAGATCCCACAGCGTGAGATCGTGGCTGATCACGTCCAGGTCGGGGTGCATCCGGAACTTGTCGCGCTCGAGCTGCAGCGGGTCCGTGTCGGCCATCAGGTGGCCGCGGTTGCGGTACGCCGCAATGAGTTCGAGGACCCGGGTGTTCTTGTCGATCGTTCCCTCGGGCAGATCCTGGCGCCAACGGATCGGCTCGTAGGGAATGGAGAGCCCGTGGAAGATCTCGTCGTAGAACTCGTCACTGATCAGCAGGTTGTGAATGGTCCGCAGGAAGTCGCCCGACTCGGCGCCCTGAATGATGCGGTGGTCGTAGGTGGAGGTCAGCGTCATCAGCTTGCCCACGCCCATCTCGGCGAGGCGCTCGTCGCTCGCTCCCTGGAACTCGGCCGGGTACTCCATGGCGCCCGCGCCGATGATCGCGCCCTGACCCTGCATCAGGCGCGGCACCGAGTGCACGGTGCCGATGGTGCCGGGGTTGGTGAGCGAGATGGTGACGCCGGCGAAATCGGCGGCGGTGAGCTTGCCGTCGCGGGCTCGCCGGACGATGTCCTCGTACGCGGCATGGAACTGCGTGAAGGACATCGCTTCGCAGCCCTTGATGGCGGCGACGACCAGCGAGCGGCTGCCGTCCTTACCGGGCAGGTCGATGGCGAGCCCGAGGTTGGTCGATGCCGGGGTCACCGCGGTGGGCTTGCCGTCCACCTCGGTGAAGTGCCGATTCATGTTGGGGAACGCCTTGACCGCCTGGACGATGGCGTATCCGAGCAGATGTGTGAAGGAGATCTTCCCGCCCCGAGTGCGGGCGAGGTGATTGTTGATCACCAGGCGGTTGTCGATCATCAGCTTCGCGGGGATCGCCCGAACCGACGTGGCGGTGGGTATCTGGAGCGAGGCGGACATGTTGCGCGCCACAGCCGCTGCGGCGCCGCGCAGGACGGTCGACGAACTGCCCTCTGCCTCCGGTGCGGCCGACGCAGGCTTGGGTGTCGGTGCTGCGGTGGGCGCTGGTGCAGCGGTCGCAGCCGGCGCAGTGGCTGTCTTGGCAGCGGCCGGGGCGGCTGGTGCTGCGGGGGTAGGGGCAGCGGGGGCCGGGGCTGCGGGGGTAGGGGCAGGAGGGGCCGGGGGGATCGGCGGGGCGGCCACCGACTGCGCGGCGCTGCCGTTGGTGGACCCGGCGTGGCCGTTACCGGACAGGCCGGCGGTCTCCGGCGCATACTCGGTGAGGAACTCGTGCCAGCTCGAGTCCACCGAGTTGGGGTCCTTGAGGTAGCGCTGGTACATTTCGTCGACCAGCCACTGGTTCTGTCCGAACTGGGATGTAGAACTGCTGCTCACGGCAGAAATTCGCCTCGTTTCCGTCTCGTTCTGTGCATCTACCCGCGCTCCCTGCCAGGCTAGACCTACGGCCCGGTGTCCGGCACTCGGGCCGCGCCCTGTGAGTGGTGTCACCGCTCCACCGGTGATCCGACAAACCTCGGATGATGTCTGCGAACCCTCAGATGATGTCTCTCGACGCTGTTCGGTACCACCCGGCCCCGGCGATCAGAACCGCCCATGTCGTGATGGCGATCAGGCCGGAACCGAAGGGCAGCAGCACGTCCGACGAGGTCTGCTGGCCGACGGCGAGCACCGAGACACTCGCGGCAGTCGGGAGAGGCAGCGCCAGGAACTGCGCGTCCGCCTGATTGATCAGCAGTCGCGCGAGACCCTCACCGAAGGGCACCCACAGGATCAGGACCAGCGACGCCATCACCGGTGAGCCGAAGAGCATCCCCAGCCCACCGCCGATCACCGCCCAGATCGGCGCCAGAACCAGCCCGATCAGGAAAATCGAGACGATCTCGGTGGTGAGCTGGAAGTTGCCGATGTTGAACGCCAGCATGATCGCGATGCTCACCGTTTGGGTCGCCAACGCGTACCCCAGCCCGACCAGGGCGGTGACCAGGAACTTCGCAGCGATGACGGCGTTGCGATTGCCGCTGATGAGGAACGTGGTGGCCAGGGTGCGATGGCGCGTCTCGCCCGCGGCGTTGATCGCGCCGAAGACGCTCACGAACAGCAAGGTCGCGGCGATGGCGAAATACAGTCCGGCCGCCAGTAGGGCCACGGTGTCGCGCCGGAGGCCGCTGTCCCCGATGTCGCTGACGATGGCGCCGAACACCAGGCTCGCGGTCCCACCGATCACCACGGGGGCGATCAGCAGCAGCCACCAGAACTTCAGGCTCGTGACCTTGCGGAGTTCGGAGGTCAGCAGGGCGGAGAACGAGATGGTGGTCATCGCGCCGGTCCCCCCCACTGCTGACCCTGTCCGGCCCACAGCTGACCCTGGCCGGTGCCGGGTGGCCCCCAGTGCGGCGGCGGTGGTGGCACCGGTGGGGTGGGCGCCGCGCCGTGACCGACGTACTGCGGCGTCGTCAGCGACAGGAACACCTGCTCGAGGTCGATGGCCTCCTCCTGCACTCCGAACACCGTGATCGAGGCGCCGTCGGCCACCGCTCTGACGGCCGCTTCGGAGCTGCCGACCACCACCAGGCGCCCGTCCTCGGCGATGTGGGCGTCGGTGATCGCGTTGGCGGCCAGTGCCAGGGCGAGCGCCGAGGGGTCGGCCGCCGCCACGAGAGTTCGACTGGTGCGGTTGCCGCGGAGTTGTTCGACGCTGCCCGAGAACACCAGTGCACCGGCGCTGATGATGACCAGATGGTCGACGAGCTGCTCGATCTCGCGGATCAGGTGACTCGAGACCAGCACCGTGCGACCGGTGCGCGCAAAGGTGCGCAGGAACTCGCGCAGCCAGGCGATGCCCTGGGGATCGAGACCGTTGGACGGCTCGTCGAGAACCAGGATCTCGGGATCACCGAGCAGGGCCGTCGCCAGCGCCAACCGCTGCTTCATACCGAGTGAGAACGCCCCCGCTTCGCGATCGGCCACCGGCGTCAGGCCCACGATGTCGAGCACCTGATCCGCGCGCGAGTCCGGCAGGCCCAGCAGCGGCGTGTACAGACGCAGGTGCTGGCGTGCGGTGCGCTTGGGGTGGATGCTCTGCGCGTCGAGAATGGATCCGACCACGCGGGCCGGGTTGGCCAGCGAGGTGTAGGAGGTCCCGTTGACGAGGGCGAGGCCGGCGTCGGGGCGAACGAGCCCCACCAGCATTCGCAGCGTGGTCGACTTGCCCGACCCGTTGGGCCCGAGGAACCCGGTGATGGTTCCCCGGGTGACCGCGAAGGTCAGGTCGGTGACGGCGGGCACGCCACCGAACGCCTTGGTCAGCCCACGAACGTCGAGGGCAGGGGTCCACCCGGAGGGAGCGACCGGCGGCTGGGTGGCTCCGTGGCCGGGGGCGGGTGATCCCGGTGGGACCGTGGGGCCCTGGCCGACCGGGTAGCCGTATGTCACATGAACTCCCTGATGGGGGGTGGCTGGCGAGTGTCGGTTCAGGTTACCTGCGGGCCAACACCTCGGAGACGGCTCGAAGCGAGGGCAGCGGGTCCTCGGTGTCGGGAAGCACGTGCAGGCACACGTGGTCGGCGCCGTTGCTCAGGTGCCGGTCGACCTTGTCGAGTACATCCTCGGCCGATCCGTGTGCCACGAGCGCGTCGATCAGCCGATCGCTGCCACCGCCGCCGATCTCCTCCGGCGTGTAGCCCAGACGCTCGAGGTTGCTGGTGTAGTTGCGTAGCTGCAGGTAGGGCATGTTCACCGGTGGCCGCCCGATTGCGCGGGCCCGTTCGGGATCGGTTTCGAGAACCACTTTGTGTTCGCAGGCCAGCGCCTTGCCTGGTCCGAGGATCTCGCGGGCACCCGCGGTGTGCTCGGGGGTGGTCAGGTACGGGTGGGCGCCCGCGGAGCGCTCGGCCGCGAGCCCGAGAACCTTGGGCCCGAGTGCGGCCAGCACGCGGCGCCCTGCCGGTACGCCCTCGTGGTCGAGCACGTCGAGGTAGTTCACCAGCGCCGCGTAGGGCTTGACGTACTCGGTGGTCGCCTCGGGGTGACCGACGCCGATGCCGAGCAGGAATCGTCCGGGGTGCTCGCGCTCGAGCCGGTGGTAGGACGCCGCCACCTCGGACGCGTCGGCGGTCCAGATGTTGACTATGCCCGTGGCGATGGTGAGGGTGTCGGTCGCGGCCAGCGCCTTCCCGACGGTGGCCAGGTCGGCCGGCTCGGAGCCGCCGATCCACAGGGCGCCGTATCCGAGGGACTCCGTTTCCCGCGCGATGTCGGCGACGGGCCCGAACCGGGTCACCCAGACGCCGTGCGTACCCAGAGGGGGTGTGGTGCTCTCGCTCATCGGATCTTCTCCTGTGGTTGATCGTCGATCACTCCCGGGGCGGTGGCCCAGGACAGCGGTGGCGGTCCGAATGTCTCGCGGGCGTTGGCCACCACGCCCCCGCCCAGCGCACGGTTGCCGACGCCACCGACAACAGCGCCGATTCCGGCCGGCAACAGCGTCCCCAGGGACAGTGCGCCGCGACGGGCTGCGTACTTGGCGACGAACTTCTTCAGCAGCGTTCGGTTCAGGCCCTTCATGTCGATCCCGGCCGCACGCCCGGCGATCAGTGCTCCCACCCGGGCGCCGTCCGGCCCGACCGTTCGGCGCACGATCTGCCGCCCCGACTCGCCCAGGGCGACCGCCAGAACCAGGGCCTTGCGCTGTTCGAGGTCACTGACCGGGATGCCGTGCACCGACGCCACGCCCAGTGTGAACAGTGCCGACGCCTCCAGGAACAGAGCCGTCTCGGCCCCGATGGCCCCGATCGCGGCCACCGTGCCGATCCCTGGAACCGCCGCCGCCGCTCCGGCGGCGCCGCCCGCGCCGGTCACCGAGAGGATGAAGAGCCGCTCCATCCGGTCGATGATCTGCTGTGGGCTCTCGGTCGGGTTCGCCCGACGCAGCCGCCACACGTACTTGTCCACGGCGGGGCCCTGGAGCTTGGTGCCGCCCTCGAGCATCGCGGTCAGTGCCTTCTCGATGCGTCCCGTCTCGGCCATGCCGCCATCGTATTGGTCGTGCGGGTCGGGCCGCCGTGTCGTAGGGTTTGCGATCCAGGGTCCGCGGGTCGAGGATTCGCGGCGGTGCTGCGCCTGTCCCGGCGTCGGCGTGTACGAGCCTGCGCCGGTTATTTGGCCGTGGGCTCGTATGCCGGTAACATGGCGAGGCGGTGCGTTTGACGTGCCGGTTGTTCGCGCGTCCTCAGGCAGGTTCCGGTGGGTCTCCCACCGCTCTCGTCCGGTTCTCCCGTACATCCGGCTGTGCACCGCAGCGGGACAGATACGAGTCGACAGGTGTGACAAGCCGGGATCGCGGAGGACATGGCAAAGAAGGACGGCGCAATCGAGGTCGAGGGTCGAGTTGTCGAACCCCTGCCCAATGCGATGTTTCGCATCGAGCTGGAGAACGGACACAAGGTTCTCGCCCACATCAGCGGCAAGATGCGGCAGCACTACATCCGCATCCTTCCCGAGGATCGTGTCGTGGTCGAGCTCTCTCCGTACGACCTCTCGCGCGGTCGAATCGTCTACCGCTACAAGTAGGACCAGCTCCACCCCGAAGACGTCCCCGGCCCGCACGGCCGGGGATCAACCATGTCCGCGAGCATCTCGGTGCTCGCGGACACGACCAGGAGATCGAACAGACGTGAAGGTCAATCCCAGCGTCAAGCCGATCTGCGAGAAGTGCAAGGTGATCCGCCGCAACGGACGGGTCATGGTGATCTGCGAGAACCTGCGTCACAAGCAGCGTCAGGGCTGATCACCCGCAACTCGAGGAACGGTTTCGACCAGCACCACCAGAAGACCTCTCAGCACCAGCTGCTCATACGCGAGCAGTACACCCTCGGCCGCGGAGGCCGAGGCCCCGACTCGGGAGCACTCCCGAGGTCGCGCGGGGACGGACTGGGAGCAGACCTCCGCACACGATTAAGGAACCGCCACATGGCACGTCTAGCCGGTGTGGATCTCCCGCGCGAGAAGCGTATGGAGATCGCACTCACCTACATCTACGGCATCGGCCGTACCCGCTCGCACGAGATCCTCGCCGCCACCGGTGTCGATCCCGACCTGCGCAGCAAGGACCTCACCGACGAGGACCTCACCAAGCTCCGCGAGTACATCGAGGAGTCCCTCAAGGTCGAGGGCGACCTGCGCCGCGAGGTGCAGGCCGACATTCGGCGCAAGATCGAGATCGGCTGCTACCAGGGCCTTCGCCACCGTCGTGGTCTGCCCGTTCGTGGACAGCGCACCAAGACCAATGCGCGCACCCGTAAGGGCCCCAAGCGCACCATTGCCGGCAAGAAGAAGGCGAAGTAATGCCCCCGAAGTCACGCACCTCCGGTCCGAAGAAGACCCAGAAGGCACGCCGCAGGGACAAGAAGAACGTCCCGCTGGGCGCCGCTCACATCAAGAGCACCTTCAACAACACCATCGTCTCGATCACCGATCCGTCGGGCAACGTCATCTCGTGGGCCTCGTCGGGCCACGTCGGGTTCAAGGGTTCGCGCAAGTCGACCCCGTTCGCCGCCCAGCTCGCTGCCGAGAACGCTGCCCGCAAGGCGCAGGAGCACGGTGTCAAGAAGGTCGACGTCTTCGTCAAGGGACCGGGCTCCGGTCGCGAGACCGCAATCCGCTCGCTTCAGGCGGCAGGCCTCGAGGTCGGCACCATCTCCGATGTCACCCCCCAGCCGCACAACGGCTGCCGTCCGCCCAAGCGCCGTCGCGTCTAGCGGGAAGGAACCAACAGATCATGGCTCGCTATACCGGACCCATCACCCGCAAGTCGCGTCGACTGCGCGTCGACCTCGTCGGAGGCGATCAGGCCTTCGAGCGTCGCCCCTACCCGCCCGGCCAGCACGGTCGCGCGCGGATCAAGGAGAGCGAATACCTGCTGCAGCTGCAGGAGAAGCAGAAGGCACGCTTCACCTACGGCGTCATGGAGAAGCAGTTCTCGCTCTACTACAAGGAAGCGAACCGCCTCAAGGGCAAGACGGGTGAGAACCTGCTGCGCATCCTCGAGACCCGCCTGGACAACGTCGTCTACCGCGCCGGCCTGGCCCGCACCCGCCGTCAGGCGCGTCAGCTGGTCAGCCACGGGCACTTCTTGGTCAACAACAAGAAGGTCGACATCCCCAGCTACCGCGTCTCGCAGTACGACATCATCGACGTCCGCGAGAAGTCGCTGGCCACCCTGCCCTTCCAGATCGCACGCGAGACCTACGGCGAGCGTCCGGTTCCCGGGTGGCTGCAGGTGGTCCCGAACCGCCTTCGCATCCTGGTCCACCAGGAGCCCGAGCGCGCGCAGATCGACATCCCCCTGCAGGAACAGCTGATCGTCGAGTACTACTCGAAGTAAGGCTCGCCTGCCCCACCACGAGCGTCAAATAGCGGACGCTCCACCAGGAGGAACACATGCTCATTTCACAGCGCCCCACGCTGACCGAAGAGGTCATCGCCGACAACCGTTCGAAGTTCGTCATCGAGCCGCTCGAGCCCGGTTTCGGCTACACCCTCGGTAACTCGCTGCGTCGCACGCTGCTGTCGTCGATCCCCGGCGCTGCGGTCACCAGCATTCGCATCGACGGGGTCCTGCACGAGTTCACCACCGTGCCCGGGGTCAAGGAGGACGTCACCGACATCATCCTCAACCTCAAGGGTCTGGTCGTGAGCTCGGAAGAGGACGAGCCCGTCACGATGTACGTGCGCAAGCAGGGTCCGGGCACCGTCACCGCCGGTGACATCGTGCCCCCTGCCGGTGTCACCGTGAACAACCCCGATCTGCACATCGCCACCCTGAACGACAAGGGCAAGCTCGAGATCGAGCTCGTCGTCGAGCGCGGCCGCGGCTACGTTCCCGCCGTTCAGAACAAGGCATCCGGCGCCGAGATCGGCCGCATCCCGGTCGACTCGATCTACTCGCCCGTGCTCAAGGTCACCTACAAGGTGGAGGCCACCCGCGTCGAGCAGCGCACCGACTTCGATCGGCTCGTTCTCGACGTGGAGACCAAGAACTCCATCACCGCGCGGGACGCGCTCGCTTCGGCGGGCAAGACCCTGGTTGAGCTCTTCGGTCTCGCCCGTGAGCTGAACGTCGAAGCAGAAGGCATCGAGATCGGACCCTCGCCCGCCGAGGCCGACCACATTGCATCCTTCGGACTGCCGATCGAGGATCTGGACCTGACCGTCCGCTCCTACAACTGCCTCAAGCGCGAGGGTGTTCACACCGTCGGCGAGCTGGTCGGTCGCACCGAGTCGGATCTGCTGGACATCCGGAACTTCGGACAGAAGTCCATCGACGAGGTCAAGGTCAAGCTGCACTCGCTCGGCCTCTCGCTCAAGGACAGCCCCGCCACCTTCGATCCGAGTCAAGTGGCCGGCTACGACGCCGCCACCGGTACCTGGAGCGATTCGGTGTCGGCGGATTCCGATGGCGCCGAGCAGGACTACGCCGAGACCGAACAGCTCTGAGCGCCTGCGCGCTCGGTAGCACCTACCAGGAGAATTGATCATGCCCAAGCCCACCAAGGGTCGCCGTCTCGGCGGATCGGCGTCGCACCAGAAGGCGATTCTCGCCAACCTGGCGACGGCGCTGTTCGAGCACGGCCGCATCACCACCACGGAGTCCAAGGCCAAGCGCCTTCGCCCGTACGCCGAGAAGATCATCACGCACGCCAAGGCCGGCACGCTGGCTCACCGTCGTGAGGTGATGAAGGACATTCGCAACAAGGATGTCGTGCACACCCTCTTCGCCGAGATCGGTCCGCAGTTCGCGGAGCGTCCCGGCGGCTACACGCGGATCATCAAGACCGTTCCCCGCAAGGGTGACAACGCGCCGCAGGCCATCATCGAACTCGTTCGCGAGCAGACGGTCACCAGCGAGGCAGATCGCGCACGGCGTGTGAAGGCGTCCAAGGCTGCACCGGTCGCTGCTGCGGCCGAGGCTGCCGAGGTCACCGAGACCGCGGACGTCACCGAGACGGCGGAAGTTCCGGCCACCGAGACGGCCGAGGCCCCGGCCACCGAGACCGCCGCCGGCAGTCACGACGTGCTCGAGGACGGCAGCCAGCCCGAGGGTTACCCGATCAAGGGCAACGCGTCCTCGAAGCTGTACCACGTTCCCGGAAGCCGCTTCTACGACGCGACGGTTCCCGAGATCTGGTTCGCCACCGAGGCCGACGCCGAGGCCGCGGGCTACTCGCTGCCGAAGTCGCAGCAGAAGTCCGACGACGCGTCCTGATCGACGTGCCGCAGCATCACGCTGATGAGCCCGCCACCGACACCGGTGGCGGGCTCGTTCGTTTGCGTCTCGACATCGCCTACGACGGAACCGATTTCGCCGGTTGGGCGCGTCAGCCAGGTCAGCGGACCGTGTGCGGGGTGCTCGAGGAGCGGTTGTCGGCGGTCTTCGGTGTGGACCTGGTACTCACCGTCGCCGGGCGCACCGATGCCGGGGTGCACGCGAGCGGACAGGTCGCGCATGTCGATGTTCCCGATGCTGCGATGCCGCGCATCGATCCCCGCGGCGACGACCCGTCGCCTGCTCGCCTGGTGCGGCGGCTGGCGCGGTTCCTGCCGCCGGACGTGCGCGTGCGCGCGGTGACCGCTGTGTCGCCGGACTTCGATGCGCGGTTCTCCGCGCTGGCTCGCCACTACGAGTACCGGTTGAGCACAGCGTCGTTCGGGGTCGAGCCGCTGCGCGCCCGCGAGGTTGTGCCGTGGCCGAAGCCGGTCGACCTCGAGGCGATGCGGGAGGCGTCGGGACGGCTTCTCGGGCTGCACGACTTCGCCGCGTTCTGTAAGCGTCGAGACGGTGCCACCACGATCCGTGACCTGCAGCGCTACGACTGGGAGCGCGACGGCGACCTCCTGACCGCCCATGTCAGTGCCGATGCCTTCTGCTGGTCGATGGTGCGCTCGCTGGTCGGTGCCGTCCTGGCCGTGGGGGAGGGCCGCCGGTCCCCGCAGTGGTGCGCCGATCTGCTCACGGTCGGGGCACGGTCGAGCGCGGTGACCGTGGCCCCCGCGCACGGACTGTCACTCGTCCGTGTGGACTATCCGCCCGAGCACGAGCTCGCTGCGAGGAATCTCGCCACCCGCGCCACCCGCTGACGCTCGCGCCCGAACTTCGGTGCCGTGAGCCACCGTGAGGGTGGTTCACAGCACCGAAGTTTCGCGGTCACCAGCCGGGTAGGCTGCTGGCCTTGCACTCCCTCGGCTGATCCCGGTCGTACAGGTAGCGACCCAGGCTCGGGCTGTACACCATGTGCGACCTGCAGCTTTGGTTCAGGTGGTACGCCGGGGTGTGGTACGGCCCGTCGGGCGGGCCGACCGTGGGCGGCGCGGCCGCTGCGGGGCCGGCCGAACCCAGGGCACCGGCAATGATTCCACCGGACACCGCCGCCGTTGCGGCAACTCTCTTCACCGAGATCACGTGCGATACCTTTCTGCCTGCCCCCGGATCGTCACCGGGGGTCCACGGAATGAGATGGTCGGCTGAACAGGAATGTTCCCCTCAGTCAGGTCACGAATAAGCGCGTGGCGTCGGTTCGTCGTCGGGCTCTAGGGTGGGCCCATGCGCCTCGAGGTGATGATCGGCAGCGTTCGCGTGGGGCGGCTCGGCCCGCGGGTGGCGCAGTGGTTCGTCGACCGCGCGCGCGAGCACGGCGGGTTCGAGGTGAACATTCTCGATCTGGCCGAGTGGGATCTACCCCTCGACCTGTCGTCGACGCCGACCACGGTGGCGTTCGCCGAACGCATCGCCGCCGCCGACGCCGTCGTGGTGGTGACACCGGAGTACAACCACGGTTACCCACCGGCACTGAAGCTTGCCTTCGACACCCTCAAGTACGAGTGGCGCGCCAAGCCCGTGGGCTTCGTCTCCTACGGCGGGCTGGCCGGGGGTCTGCGAGCAGTGGAGCAGTTGCGGTTGGTGGCCGCGGAGGTGCACATGGTGTCGGTGCGCGAGAGCGTCAGTTTTCACGGCGTGCGGCGCGCCTTCACACCCGAATCGCACGACGACGGGGGAGCGGCCCGCGACGCCGCCGACCGGCTGCTCGATCAACTGCACTGGTGGGCGGGAACTCTCGCGAGTTCACGCGAGAGTTACCCGGGCGGGACCACCTCTTGATCCCGCCCGGTCGCTCGCCCGAACCCTCAGTGCGAGAAGCTGATCGAGGGCAGTACCTTGCGCAGCCATGCCGGTGACCACCATGCCGCGTGACCGGTCAGGCGCAGCATCACCGGCAGCAGGATCAACCGGATGAGGACGGCGTCGAGCAACACGGCCGTGCCGAGGATGATGCCCATCTCCTTGGGTGGCAGCGGATCGGCGAGGGCGAAGGTGAAGAACACCGCGACCATCACCGCAGCCGCGGCGAGTATGACCCGTCCGGAGTGCGCGAGGCCGTCCACCTTCGCGGTCTTCGGGTCCCCGGACTTCTCGTAGTGCTCCTTCGCGGTGGCGAGGAGGAACACCGTGTAGTCCATGGCGATCGCGAAGATCATTGCGAAGAAGAACACCGGCCCCCACCCGTCGAGGAAGCCCTGCGGGGTGAAGCCGAGCAGGGAGGCTCCGTGCCCGTCCTGGAAGATCAGCTTCGCGACACCGAACGCGGCAGCGGTCGACAGCAGGCTCACCACGGTGCCGAGGACGGCGATCAGGGGGGCCTGCAGCGCCACGAGCAGGAGCACGAACCCGAGCACGAGGATGATGCCGACGATGATCGGCAGGTAGTCGTTCAGCGCCTGTTGGAGGTCGAGGTTCTCCGCCGGTGCGCCGCCCACCAGGGCCCCGGCCGGGAGGTCGGCGCGGAGGGTGTCGAGGATGGTGCCCATCGAGTCGTCCGAGGGGTCGACGTTCGGAAGTGCCTGCAGCATAACGTAGTTGCTGCCGTCGATGGCGGGCATCGGCGGCGTGACCATCGTGATCCCGGCGACGTTCGCGGCGGCCGTCGCGGTGGCGTCGGCGCCGGCGGTCGGCGCGATGATCTGGAGCATGCCCGGGGCGCCCTCACCGAACTGGGACTGGACGAGTTCGTAGCCCTGACGCACCGGCGCGTCCGCGGGGACGACGTCGATCGACGGCATGGCCACCTTCAGGCTCAGAGCGGGGACCGCGAGCGCGACGAGCAGCACCACCGATCCGATGGCGAAGGGCCACGGATGCTTGTGCAGGAGCTCACCCCACGTGGCGAACCGCGGGGACCGGTGGACCTGCTTCTTCGCGTACGGCAGGGCAGCGGCGTTGACCTTCGGTCCCAGCTTGCCGAGCACCGCCGGCAACAGCGTCATGGTGGCGAGAAGGACGAAGGTGACGGCGAGCATGATGCCCACGGCCATCGTGCGCACGGCGGGCGCGGGGACGAGCAGTACTGCGGACAGGCTCACCAGGACCGTCAACCCGGACAGCACGACGGCCTTGCCGGCGGTGTCCATCGTCTCGGCGACGGCGGCTCGCGGTGAGGAGGCGTGCCGGAGGGCGTCCCGGAACCGGGAGACGATGAACAGGGCGTAGTCGATACCGAGCGCGAGCGCGAACATCATGGCGAAGTTCATGGCCCACACCGAGATCGGGGTGACCTCGTTGAGCAGCACCAGGCCACCGGCGGACGCCACGAGCCCGGCCACGGTGAGAAGCAGCGGCAGTCCCGCCGCGACCAGTGAGCCGAACGCCAGCACCATGATCGCGAGCGTGACGGGCCACGAGAACAGCTCGGCCTGGATCATCGCGTCGTGGTTGGCCTTGTTGAAGTCCGACCACAAGGCGGACGCGCCGGTGGGGTAGACCTCGATTCCGTTGTCGGACAGGGCCGTCAGCTCGTCCTTGTGGTCGTCGACGGCCTTGACCATGTCGTCGGTGGAGGCGTTCGCACCGGCGATGAGGATGCCGGTACGTCCATCGGGGCTGATGGACATGCCCGGCTGGGGCGGCACGATCTTCCCGAACCGTGGATCGCCGGAGAACACGTCCGTGACGCGTTCGATCGTCTGCTGCATGCTGGGCGAGTCGAGGGTGCGGTCGTCGGAGTGGACGACTACCTGGACCGCGGCGGAGGAGTTGCCGCCGAAGTGTTGCTGGGCGAGTTCGCGAACCTGCACCGACTCCGAGCCGTTGGCCTGCCATCCTGCACCCGCCAGGGAACTGAAGACGGTAGGGGCGGCCGCTCCTAGCGCAATGAGCAGAATCAACCAGAGGCCGATAACCCATCGGCTCCGCTCGACCATGGTCGCACCCAGGCGACCGAGTGGCCCTCCGCGTTGCGGTGACGCTGCGGGCGGGATTGCGCCGTCGATGTAAGTCGTACTCGACATTGTGCTTCGGTCCTCCTGGACGGTTGGGGCGACGAGGAACCCACTCTCCCAGATACCCCTACGGGTATGTCAAGGTACCTAGGGGGGTATGTTTCGGGTTGTGAGAACCAGCGCTGCCTGACGCTCGGCTGCCGTACACCAGACCGAGCGGTCACCCCGGCTGAGCGACCTCCTCGCTCAGCGGGACCCGCGGGCGCCCGATGAGGGCGGTCTCGTGCGAGATGGTGATCATGGTCAGCGGGATCGCGCCCTGATCGGTGATCAGCTCGACGTACTCACCGGCACCGGTGGGCTGGGAGACGAGCAGGTTCGGATCGCCTGCCGGGAGGCGGTCGACGTGGTCGGCGACGTACAGCGTCGCCCGCACGCTGGGCGGAACCGACACGGCGCCGTCGACGACGAGCAGATCTCGGACCGGACCGGGCGCAGGGGACACCACCAGCCGCCGCTGGTCACCGATGACCTGAACCAGATGACGCCACTGATCCGGGCGATCGGAGACCACCTCCACGCCGGCACCGGTCGCCACCGCGCGCAACACCACCTGGCGGGCCAGGAACAGCTCTCCTGCCAGGTGTGTGACCGTTCGCCCCGGACCCCAGATACGAGCGGTCACCGCTGCGCCGTCGAGGTCGGCGCCGAGCAGTTGACCGCAGCCCGCCGCCGGCACGACGAGTGTGCCCGGCTGCACCGGCAGAGTCGGTGCGAGGGCGTCACCACCTGCCGTGCGACCGGGGACGGCGGTGATCATGGCGTGATGGAGGCGGCCGCTGAGCGATGCCGTGGCTGTGCGGCGCGGCGTGATCTCGGCCGTCGAGTGCAGGTCCGCCACCACCGCGGATGCGGCCGTCACCGCCGTCCCGCCGAGTGTGGTGCTGCGCAGCCGAATCGTCAGAGTCGTCTCCTCCGATGTTCCCGCCCAGGCCGCGTGCACGTCGGCGGGCGAGACCGTCCGCAGAGCGCGGGCCCGCCACAGCGCTCCACCGGTGCGCAATGCGGACCATCCCCGCGGGACCACCGACGGCGGCAGGCCCCCACTGATGACGCGGTCGAGACCGGCCAGGTCGGCCGCGTCGAGCACACGCGCGTGCAATCGGGCGCCGGCCAGCACGCGCTCGATACGCCCCACGCACACCGTCAGGGCCGCCGTCGCCCCGCCGAGCCCGGGGCCCCGACGATCACACGCCACGCCGAGCACCGCGGTGTCGACCGTGACGGTCACGTACACCGACCGGGAGGCGATCGCGGGCAGTGGACCGACCAGCCGACGATAGGCCTCGGCGACGTCGACCGGTACCTGCGTGGCACGTCGTCGTCCGTGACTGGTGATGTCGAGTTCGATCGGGGCGAGGTCGCTGCGACGCAGGCAGCGGGCAAGGGCGTCCATCGGCAGCACCGCGTCGGGGTGGGTGAGACCGGCGTCGAACACGGTGAACCCGCTGCGCAGCGGGACCACCTCGATCACAGCACTCAGACGGGTGGAGTCCTGGCGAATCCCGATGACGCGGTGATCGTCACGATGGTCGAACACCGTGCCGGCCACGAGTCCGGGCCCGGCCGATGGGCGCCCGCGCAGATGGATCCCAGCCGAGGCCACCCACCATCGCAGGCGGCGCCCGTCCACCGGGATCAGCGACGCACCGGCGATCACCACACCCACCGGGATCGCACCGATGGGCCCGACCCCCACGAGCACGAGAGCGAGCGCTGTCGACACACCGACAACCTGCGCGACGACCACGTCGGTGGCCGCGGGCCCCCACCGCAGCATCTGCATTCCTCCCCCGAGATCGAACAGGAATAGAACTGTACGGTGTTCTCTCGCGCGGCACTGCGCGGCGTGATGTCGACGGGGGTCGGCGAGGGGATCGGCGGGGGGCGCAGAAGTGGGATCGACACCGACGACGAAGTGGCAGGTGGGCGGACATCGCTTCCTCCTGCGGCGGCTCGAGCACGCCCTGGTGCGACGCGACGTGCGCATGCTCGACGACCCGATGCGCGCCCGTTCGCGCGCCCTCGTGGCCGGTGCGGCTCTGAGTGCCGTCGGGCTCGCCGGGTGCGCGGTGCTGGCCTTCCTGCGACCGGCGGGGGCGATCGGCGACGCGTCCATCGTGGTGGGCGCCGACTCGGGCGCGATGTACGTGGTCGATCAGGGAACGGTGCACCCGGTGACGGGTCTGTCGTCCGCCCGGCTGGTGCTCGGCCGCGCCGATCGGCCGGTGACGGTGTCCGAGCGTTCGCTGACCACGCGTCCGCGCGGACCCCTGGTGGGCATCACCGGCGCTCCCGACACCGTGCCCGTGGATCCGGCGCCCACGCGGAGAACGTGGTCGGTGTGCGACACGGGGTCGGGGTCGGCGTCCGGCACGACGACCGTCGTGGTCTCCGATTCGCCTGCGGCGCAGCCGTTCCTCGGCGGTGAGGCAGCGCTGTGGACGCGCGCGGGGCGTACCTACCTGGTGTACGACGGGGTTCGCGCCGCGATCGACCTCACCGACGTCGCGGTGACGCGGGCACTCGGGATCGACGGGGCGCGTCCCCGCGAGGTGGCCGCCGGGGTGGTGGATGCACTGCCCGAGGTGCCGGCCCTGACCGCCCCCGTGGTGCCGGGAGCAGGCGAGGCCACTGCCTACGATCTCTCGCCTCGCGGCGGGCGGGCCTACACCGTGGGTTCGGTGGTCGCCGTGGATGTGGGAGGTCGAATCCAGCACTACGTGGCGCTGCGGGACGGTGTTCAACCCGTCAGTGATGCCACCGCACAGTTGCTCCGGTTCGCCGACTCGCAGGGCTCGGTTGCCGCGGACGTCCTGACTCCGGACGCGTTGGCCGCTGCGCCGCGCACACCGAACCCGCTGCCGGTGAACACCTTTCCGGATTCGATCCCGGTTCTTCGCGGCGGCGACGCGGTGGTGTGCGTGTCCGTCGTGGGCGCCCCCGACACCCCGGAGGTCACCATCTCGAGCGGCCCGGCCGTGATCGGGCCGCGTGGCGTCTCGGCGGTGGTCCCGGTCGCCGCCGACGGGCCGGGCGACGGTGTCGACGCGGTGATGATGGCGCCGGGTCTCGGTGAATTCGTCACTGCGGCCGGCCCCACGGCCACCGTCGGTGCCCAGTTCTACGTGGCCGACACCGGCGTCCGCTACGGGGTACCCGACGTCGACTCCGCTCGTGCCCTCGACCTTTCCCAACCTGCCACCGCGCCGTGGTCGATCGTGCGGCTGCTACCGGCCGGTCCCGTTCTCAGTCGAGCGAGTGCGCGCGTGGCGCACGACGGGGTGAACGCCGATCGGGCGGGTGCATCGATGCCGGGCGAGTCGACGCCGGGCGGCTGATCCAGCACACCAGCGCCGCGACCAGCGCCGCTACGCCCACCCCGGCCAGCGCGATGCTGCGAGGTCGGGTGTCGACCGGCGGGGCCGAACGTTCCGCGGGGAGCGCGACCGGCGCCGCGGCGTCGATCGGTGAGTTGCTGGGCGGTCCGTCCAGCACGCTCGTCACCGCCGCGACCGGGTCGACGACACCGTGACCGACCAGCGGGTTCCACCCCTGCGCAGGTGAATGGGCCGTGGTCTCGATGCGGGAGATGACCTGCGCTGCGGTCAGATCGGGGTACCGGGCGCGCACGAGAGCGGCCGTGGCCGACACCAGGGGTACCGCGAACGACGTCCCGTCCAGTGGCACCGCCGCCCCGCCGGGGCCCTCGGTGCCCAAGATCAGGCCGGACCCGATCGGGCCGAGTGAGGTCATCGCGCGACCGGGCGCCGCCACGTCGACCCAGGGACCGCCGAGGGTGAACGGCGAGGCGGTACCGTCCGGCTCCACCGACCCGACGGTGAGGACGTAGTCGTCGAACCATGCGGGGGAGGCCACGGTGATCACGGAGTTCCACGGGTCGGCATAGGGGTGCGCCGGGTCGGGAGCGGGATTCTGCTCGCGGCACTGCGCGCCTCCGACATTGCCTGCGGCAGCAACGATCACGGCGTCCTTGACGGTGGCGGCGTACTGGACCGCCGCGCCCAGCGGGCCGTCGCCGAGCCCGGCGGCAGCGCTACCGCACGCCACCTCGGAAATGTTGATCACGCCCGCTCCCGCGTCGGCGGCGCGGCGAATTGCGCGTGCGAGGGTGAGCACGGTGCCGTATCCGGGGGAGTTGGCCGCTTCCGGCTCGGCGTCCTCTTCGCGGGTGGGTCGAGCGGAGAACGCCCCGCTCGATTGCCGAATCGAGAGGATGGCGGCGTCGGGCGCGCCACCGGAGAAGCCGCTGCCGGGGATCGCGCGCGCGGCGATCAGGCCCGCGACGGCGGTGCCGTGCGCATCGCAGTCGTCGAGTCCGGTCGAGTACGAGACGTAGTCGCCACCGCCGGTGAGCTGCGGTAACCGTGGATGCTCGGCCACTCCGGTGTCGATGACGGCCACGGTCTGGCCTCGACCGGTGGTCAGGGGCCAGACGGCGGGGAAGTTCAGCGAGGTGATCCAGTACGGCGGCTCGGGTGAATCAGGTGCCGGAACGGCAATCGAGCACTGCGTGCGCTGCTCGGTGGCATCCGGCGGTGTCGGCGAACTGGCTCGTGGCAGTAAGGCTGGGTCGATCACCGGGTCGGCTGCGGCCGGGTGCACGCACCACGCCGCGAGCAGCAGGACGGCGGCTACGAGTGCTGCTCCGCGCGTGGCGATCACAGGCCGCGGACGGTCGCGAACAGGTCGAGCGTCCACACCAGGAGCGGTACCAGCGCGGCAATGAGCACGTACTCGGCGATGTCCCCGGCGCGTCGTTGCACGGGGGTCCACCGGCGCGCCGACGATCCCAGCCCGGCCGCGAGCGCCACCAGTGCGGTGAGAGCCATGCCCGCGATCGCGACCGCCGCCCGATCCGGTGCGGCGATGCCGATGACCGTGAACACCGCCACGGCGGTTGCTGCGCCGGCACCGATCTGCACCACCGCTCGAGTTCGGTCGACGTGCGTGCGCCCACGTAGGGCCAGCACCGCGGCGATCACCAAGGCGTACGCGGTGGCAGGAATGGACACCACCCCGTGTGTGGGCGTCGCGGTCACCACCGCACCGAGTGCACTGGTCGCGGACAACCCGCTCACCCATCCGGTGAGGTACTCCTGCGCTCGCGCAGTCCGTGCGCGCACCACCGCGTAGGACCGGTCGTGATCGGGCGTGGTGAACTCGGGTCCATCGGCCTCGGGTACCGCCAGGCGAGCCTGCGCCAGAGCGATGCGCGGCGCCACGCTCAGCAGCGCGATCCCCAGGCCCGCACCCACCGCGGCGACATCGCGCGCCGATCCGGCCGCACCGTCGCCGCCGACGACCGTGCTCCACAGGGCCGCGGCCGCGACGGCCCCCGCACCGCAGGTCAGAGCAGTCAGAGTCGAGCGCCACCGCCGGGCGGGTGCGGCGCTGATCACGCCACCCGCGGCCACCAGCGCCGCCGCCAGCAGAATGTCCGGTGCTCCGCGACCGGGAACGAACTGGGTACCCGCAGCGGCCAGCAGCGGGGCGGCCGCGACGACCGGGGCGAGTGCGCGCACCCGGAGCCCGAGTGCGATCAGGGCGGCGCCGACGGCCAGCGCACCCACGCCGACGCCGACGTGGTCGGGCACTCTCCACGCGATCAGCGCCGCCGCGGCGATGCTCGCCACCACGGCGGCGACGCTGCCGAGCAGTCGAGCGGTGTCCGACGTGAACTCCGCCTCCCGCGCCGACTCGGACACCGAGAACGGGACGTCGTCGAAGAGCGGGGTGGGCAGAACCGCATCCGCGTCGTGGAGCAGCAGGAGATCGCCGTCGCGAATCCCGTTCTCGAGCAACGATCGTGCGCCGTCGAGCGGTGCCCCGGACGGTCCGGCGAGAACGGACGGACGTGTGTGCTCGACCGAGCCCGGCCGGTGGTGTTGGTCGATCACCGCCACGATGGCCGGCAGTACCGAGACCAGCGCCACGGTGGCGGGCACCGTGAGGTCCACCTCCACCGCGTCGGCGACCACCGTCACCCGAACCACATGGCCGGCAACGGGATGCGACTGGGTAATCGGTGACCGGGTGATCGGTGACTGGGTAATCGGTGACCGGGTGATGGGTGACTGGGTCATGATCGAAGGCCCCCCGAACTGCTCGTCGTGCGCACCGCCCCCCGGCGGTCGACTCGCCGAGCACTGTACGGGAGGGTCCCGACACACCGCCCGGTGTCGCGATGTCGGGGACCCGGGTTACGGTCCTGGCAGGTCCACCGGCTGCAACCGGCCTGGGCGAGGTGTGGGGTGAACGAGGGGTTCGGGGGGACCGTGACACAGGTGGAGAGCTCGACACAGGTGGAGAGCTCGGTGGCGGGTCCGGTGGAGAGCTCGCTGGGGTTCGCGCGCGCACCACGCGTGCCTGCGCCACGGGTACCGGGCGGCGATCTGGTGATCGAGGCGCCTCCGGAGGTGCCCAGGATCGTGCCGGGCAACATCGCGCTCAAGTTGCTCCCGCTGGTCATGGTGGCGTCGATGGTGGGCATGGTCGCGCTGATGTTCACCAGCGGCGCCGCGGCCAACCCGATGACGCTGATGTTCCCCGCGATGATGGTGGTCTCGATGCTGGGGATGTTCCTCGGCGGTGGGCGAGGGCAGGGCGCGCGTGGAGCCGAGATCGACGAGTCACGCAAGGACTACCTCGCCTACCTCGACCGGTTGCGATCCGAGGTGTCCGAGACCTCGGCCGCGCAGCGATCGGCGCTGCTGTTCGCCCATCCGCCTCCGGAGACCCTGTGGACGTTCGCGGGCACGGACCGGATGTGGGAGCGCAGTCCCGGCGACCCCGATTTCGCCCAGGTTCGGATCGGGGTCGGCGATCAGCGGCTGGCCACGCGCCTGGTGGCCCCCGAGACGGGCCCGCTCGAGACCCTCGAACCGGTGTCGGCGGCGTCGCTGCGGGCGTTCGTGCGCACGCGCTCGGTGGTGCCGGACCTGCCCACCGCACTGTCGTTACGCGGGTTCGCCGCGATTGCCATCGACGGGGAGCGTGGCGCGGTCCGAGCTCTCGCTCGCGCGATGATCGCGCAGCTGTGCACCTTCCACGCACCTTCCGATCTTGCCGTCGTCGTCGTCGCGGGGACCGGGGCGCAGGAACAGTGGGAGTGGATCAAGTGGCTCCCGCACGCGCGGGTCGCGGGCAGGATCGATGGGGCCGGCCACGGACGGGCCTGGTACACCACGCTCGGCGAGGCCACGGCGGACCTGGCCGAGCGCACGCGATCGCGGGGCCCCTTCGCAAAGAACCACCCAGCTGTGGTCGGCGTGCCCCATCTGGTGGTCGTCGTGGACGGCACCCCCGCCGACGCTGCCCGGTCGTCGACACCGGACGTGCGCCCGGCCTGGTTGTCCACGGGGTGCGAGTCGACCACGGTGGTCGACCTCGCGGACGTCGCGGTCGATCTCGTTGCCGCGCAGGGAATCCGATTGGTCCTCGAGGGCGATTCGCTCGGCGCCGACAGCGCCGCCGGAGTGGAGGTCTTCGGTAGCGCCGACGGCCTCGATGCCCGGCGCGCGCTGGCCTTCGCGCGGGTGATGGCGCGATACCGTTCGGTCGATCACGCCGGTTCGGTCGACGAGGTCCGTCTGGAGAACTCCGCGCCGTGGAATCGGTTGGTGGGCATCGACGATCCGGGTGCCATCGCGCCCGGTCTCGCCTGGCGTTCGCGTGGTGGCCGCGACCGGCTGCGTGTGCCCATCGGGGTCGCCGCCGACGGTACGGCCGTCGAGCTCGACCTCAAGGAGGCCGCCGAAGGTGGGATGGGGCCACACGGGTTGTGCATCGGCGCGACGGGGTCCGGCAAGTCGGAGTTCCTGCGTACCCTCGTCCTCGGTCTGATCGCCACCCACTCGCCGGACACCCTCAACCTCGTCCTCGTCGACTTCAAGGGTGGGGCAACCTTTCTCGGTCTCGACGGTGCACCGCACGTGGCGGCCATCATCACCAATCTCGCGGACGAGCGGGCAATGGTCGAGCGAATGCGTGATGCGCTCGCCGGGGAGATGAATCGGCGCCAGGAACTGCTGCGCGCCGCGGGGAACTTCGCCGGTGTCTCCGACTACGAGCGGGCTCGGGCGAGCGGGCGGCCACTGGAGCCGTTACCCGCCCTGTTCGTGGTGGTGGACGAGTTCTCCGAACTGCTCACCCAGTACCCGGACTTCGCGGAACTCTTCGTCGCGATCGGCCGGCTCGGGCGATCGCTGCACATGCACCTGCTGCTCGCCAGCCAACGCCTGGACGAGGGTCGACTGCGTGGGCTGGATTCACACCTGTCGTACCGCATCGGACTCAAGACGTTCTCGGCCGCCGAGTCACGATCGGTCCTCGGCGTCACCGACGCCTACCACCTGCCGGCACGCCCGGGAGCAGGCTTCCTACGCACCGACGCCACGGATCTCGTTCGCTTCACCGCCGCCTACGTGTCGGGTCCCTATCGGCGCGCCGCCTATGGCCGTGCCCGCATCGATGCCGCGCCGCTGGCCGCGTCGTCGGTTCGTCCGTTCACCGCCGCGCCGGTCCCTCTGCCCGTCGAGTCCGTCCCGCGCCCGGCGGTGCCCAGCGATCCCACCGAACCCGAGTCGACGATTCTCGAGGCCGTGGTCGGATGCCTGCGAGGCCACGGACGGCCGGCCCACCAGGTGTGGCTCGAGCCGCTGGGCACCGCACCCACGCTCGCCGAGCTGCCCACGGCGCAACCCCGGCGCGATCGGGTGGTGCTGTCGGTGCCCGTGGGTGTGGTCGATCGACCGTTCGATCAGCGGCGCGACCCACTGATGGTCGACGTGTCCGGATCTCACGGCAACGTCGCGGTCGTCGGGGGACCGCAGTCGGGCAAGTCGATGGCTCTGCGCACCCTCATCGTCTCCCTGGCACGCGCGAATTCCGCTGCGGCCGTGCAGTTCTACTGCCTGGACTTCGGTGGCGGCGCTCTGGCCGGGCTGGATGAACTTCCGCACGTCGGATCGGTGGCCACTCGACTGGACGCCGACCGGGTTCGGCGGACCGTCGCCGAGACCACTGCCCTGATCCGGCGGCGCGAGTCGCTGTTCCGGACTCGCGGTATCGAGTCGATGGCGCAGTACCGCGAACTGCGTGCGGTCGCGGCCGGTCCCGGCTACGAGGATCCATACGGCGACGAGGACCCACACGGCCACGTGTTCCTGGTGATCGACGGATGGAGCGTGGTTCGCTCGGACTTCGAGTCCCTCGAGCCGGTGATCTCCCGCATCGCCTCCGAGGGTTTGTCCTTCGGCGTCCACGTGGTGATCGCCGCGTCCCGATGGGCGGAGGTGCGTCCGGCGCTGCGAGACCTGCTGGCCACTCGAATCGAGTTGAGGCTGGGTGATCCCGCGGATTCCGATGCGGGACGCTCGCGCGCGGCCAGTGTGCCCGAGCGGGCGCCCGGACGGGGCATCACTCGCGATGGTCTGCACCTGCTGATGGCGCTACCGCGTGAGGACGGCGTCGGCGGAACGGAGGGCCTCACCGCGGCCCTCGCACCGACCGTGGCCCGTGCGCTCGCGATCGAGCCCGAGGTTCGCGCCCCCGCGGTTCGGCTGCTGCCCAACCTCGTTCGTGCCGCCGACCTCGCCGCGCCGGTCGATGCCGCGTCTTCGCCGAGTCCGGCGGGGCGTCGTGTTCTCATCGGCGTCGACGAGAGCGAACTCGCTCCGGTCCTGCTCGACTTCGACGAGAGCGCCCACCTGCTGGTGTTCGGCGACGGGGGATGCGGGAAGACGTCGGTGCTGCGCACCGTGTGCGACGGACTCGTCGGGTCGGGGTCACCGCGGGAGATCAAGATCGTGCTCGCCGACTACCGCCGCACGATGCTCGGTGCTGTGCCGCAGGAGTACCTCGGCGGATACGCGTCCACGTCGACGTTGCTGACCACGATGCTCACAGAACTGGCCACGGTGCTGCGCGGTCGGCTCCCCGGTCCCGAGACCACCAGCGAACAATTGCGCGCCCGGTCGTGGTGGACCGGTCCCGAGGTGTTCGTCGTGGTCGACGACTACGACCTGGTGGCCACGTCGTCGAGCAACCCGGTGACGGCGATCGTCGAGTTCCTTCCGCAGGCGCGCGATGTGGGTCTGCACCTGATCGTGGCGCGGCGCAGCGGCGGAGCGGCGCGCGCGCTCTTCGACCCGGTGCTCTCGCGGGTGAAGGATCTCGGTTCGAGCGCACTGCTGATGAGCGGAGATCGCGACGAGGGCCCGCTCGTCGGGTCGGTGCGTCCGAGCGAGCAGCCGCCCGGCCGCGGCATTCTGGTTCGCCGTGGGCGCTCGGATCTGATTCAGACGGCCTTGGTGACCGAGCCCGAACCGTCGGCGTCCGCACCCCGGGACCCGTCGTGACCGCCGTGGTGATGCACCTCGGTCCGCGCGAGATCGTCTGTGCGCGTGGACCCGAGGTCACGCGCACCGCCAACGTGATCGCTGTCGCGCAGGGTCGGGTGGAGGTGGGCGTGCGCGCCGCCGAGGCAGCGGACTCGGGCGCGCCGCACGTGGTGGACGTGCGCGAATGGATCGATGACGACACCGTGGTGCTCGGCGGTGTCGAGGTGTCGGTTCATCGGGCCATGGCCGACCTGTTCGTCCATGCCGTGCTCGTGGGCGGCCCCGGGGCATCGGTGCTGACGGTGGTTCATCCGCCGCACTGGGGTACGCCGCGTCGCAACGCCCTGCATGCGGCCGCACGGCTCGCCGCCCCGGAGGTGGTTCTGCTCGACACTGCCGCAGTGGCGTACCACGCTGTGCACCAACGGTATTCGGACAGATACGCGGGATTCCGTGGTGCGTCGACACGCCCGGTGATGGTGGCCGAGATCGGTCACCGAGATGTCGTGGTGGCGTCCGTCGACGCCACCGGCACCCTCGCGACCCGACTGCTGACCGCGTCATCGCCACCACCGGTGTGGTCGGCCGCGATCGCCGAACTCGGCGGCGGCACCGTGCTCGTCGCACACGGGCTGGTGGAGGCGGTGGAACTGCCGACCGAGATCACCGACATCGTGATCTCCGGAACCGATATCGCACAATCGGTGTCCCCGCGCCCGGTGTCGCCGCGCCCGCTGCCTCGCACATCACGCACCCCGTCGCTCCAACCCGCTCCGAGCGGTGCAACCGTCGTTCCCGCGCGTGCGGCATGGTTGAGCAACGTCGAGGTTCACCCTGAACCGTCGCGCTTCCCAGGGCGATCCCGCGCCGCGCTGTACGCCGCCGCGGTGGTTCTCGTTGCTGCGGTCGGTGCCGGGGTGTGGGTGGGGACCCGGAGCACCACGATCCCGGCGCCACCGGTGCCGACCGTCGCGGCGGCTCCACCAGCGAGCCCCGGCCCGGTGCCCCCGCCCCCACCGCCTCCGAACTATCTGACCGTGGGCCGCACGACCGTGGTCGTTCCCCCGGGATGGACGGCTCAGACCGGTGACACGCGCGTCGCCATCACTCCGGACGACGGGTCGATGATGCGGATCACCGTGGTCTCGCGGGAGTTGGCGGACGGCGTGGTCACCGCCGACGTGATCGAGTCGTTGCGGCGCCAGTTCGCCGAGGGGGAGGCCACCTTCGGCGATCTGCGCACCGATTCGCTCGTGGCGGGGCGTCCCGGGATCACCTACGTGGAGCGGCCCGGCGACGGGTCGGTGGTGCAGTGGTCGGTGATGGTTGCCTCCGGGCTGCAGGCGAGTGTGGGGTGTCAGGCCGATCCCGAGCTGGTCGAGGTTCTCGCGCCGGTGTGCGCGAACCTCGTGGACTCGGTCGACATCGAAACCTGATCCGCCGGGTGTCACCGGTGGCCTCATGCGACCTATCGATGTACTACGCGAATCGGACGGAACCGCGCCCCGATCCGCGGAGCCGGAACACCTCGTCCACTGCTTCGCGTAGGTAGTCCTGGTAGCGATCGAGGTCCACCGCGTCGGGCGACGCGAGCACGCTCAGAGTCAGCAACTCACCGGCGCCGTAGAGGCCGTGGCCGATCGCGACGCGCTCGGACAACGTGGGAAAACCGGCGATCAGGGCGAGCGGTGCGTCCCCGACGGCGAGGTTGCCGTCGCCGCAGCGCAGGCTCGTGAACGAGGTGTGCACGCCAGGGTGGCCGCCGCTGCTCGATGCCGCCGCAGCCAGGCGCAGCAGGGGCAGCGGCACCGATTCCGACACTCGGTACTGACGGACCGTGCGCACGTCGGCGAGCCGGTCGCGTTCGGCGCGCAGCGACGCCCCGATCGCCAGCGCACGTCCGGGTAGATCGTCCATCGGAGTGAGCGGGACGATCGCGGGCAGAAACGCGTTCTCCCCGCGCCAGGGGGCGTCCGCGCCCACCGCCACGGTCACGTGTGCGGTCAGAGACGTCGGGTCCTCGCCCTCGTCGCGGGCATACCGCTCCATCGCCACCGAGATGGCGGCGAGGGCGAGCTCGGTCCTGGTGAGCGAGGCGATGCTGGTCATCGATCGGGGTCCCGAACCCACGGTGGCTCCCCCGGCGGGCACCGGCAGGACGGCCAGCGCCCGCCTGGACCCGCTGGCGGTGTTGAACACGAGAGGTTCGCCCGGCTCCGGTGGGGGCGTGGTGTGGCGCCCGCGAGCCACTGCACCGATCAGGCTCGGGACCATGCGAGCCGACCGCAGCGCCGCACCGGTGAGGGCGGCGGCGAACATGCGGGCGCGCGACGTGCCGGCCGGTGCGGCGATCGAGGCGACCATCGCGTCGTGAACGTCGACGGTTCGACCGAAGAGAGCCCGCACGAGGGCTGCGCCGCCGCCGCCGTCGGTGAGGGCATGGCTGAACCTGATCAGAACGACGGTGGCGTCGGTGTCGGCGCCCGGCACGTCCGCGATCGGTGTTGCCACGTGCACCATCCACGGTGTCTGCGAGGCGTCGAGGGCGTGCGAGCACAGCTCTGCCATGCGTGCCAGACAGCTCACCCATGAGCGGTCCTCGACGTCGAGAGCGCGGCAGGTCGTTGCCGACGGAATGCTCGAGCGCACCCATGCGGGATAGTCGAGGTCGGCGGGGCAGCGGTGGAGCGTCTTGTTCAGTGCGGCGATGCCGCTCGCGCGTGCGGTGACGTCGGCGAGTACCGCTGCGAAGGGCGGCGCATCGTCGAACGCCAGAAGAAAGTACTGATCTGTCGGGAGCCCCTCTCTCGTGGACAGCGCGAAGATCGCATCCTTCGGATCTAGGGTTCCCAGCACACTGCGACCCTAAGGACACTTCACAGTCGAGACCAGTCGAATCGGGCCGATTCGTCCGTTTCCGTATGGGTATCCGCACAATCGGCGCAGTGCGTACCGATCGCAGGTTTCCGCGAACACGATCGTGGACGCGGCGACGGAACCGATCGGGCGCGAGGTGCGTCCAACTGGGTGTGGGGGTACGTCACCGCCCGCGGAGACGAAGGGGGTAATCACGGATGAGCAGAATGAAGACATCGGCCGAGACGATGGCGCTGACCGGCTCGCGCATCGACGAGCTGACGGGGGAGATTCGAGGGCTGCTGGATCGACTGCGCGGCGAGGTGGGCGCGGTCGAGGCGAGCTGGAAGGGCTCCGCATCCGGGGCGTTCAGCGATGTCATGGGTCGATGGGACGCGAGCGCCACCAAGCTGAACGCGGCTCTGGTCTCGATCGGTGAGTCCATCACCCGCAGCGGCGTCCACTACGACAACACCGACACCGACACCACCCGTGCCATCTCCGGCGCCGGTGGTGCCCTGAGCCTGTAGAGGAGTTCGCCCATGCTGTACGACTTCGCCGCGATCGAGGCGCTCCGCCTCGAGATCGCCGCCAACCAGAGTGCCCTCAACGCCCGGCTCGACGACCTGAAGTCCGTCATCACGCCGTTGGTCGCGGACTGGGAGGGTGAGGCCGCCAGTACCTACCAGGACAAGCAGCGTCAATGGGACCTCGCCGCAGTCGAGCTGAACGCCGTGCTCGATGCGATCGGTCGTGCCGTCGACGACGGCAACCGCGACATGCAGTCCCGGGAGGCCGTCAACCGAGCGATGTTCTCCTAGTCGGAGCAGTTCTCACAACCGAGCAGAACCCACAACCGAACAGCGCATCGCCCACGAGAGGAGAGCTCGTGGGCGATCCGCGTTTTGACCCGTCACCAGCGCGGACGGTACTGTTCACGGTTGGCGTTGGGCTTCGACGTCGTCCCTCGGGTCTCCACTGGCCGCCGAGGATCACGCGCCCACCGCTCGGCCAGCAGCGACCTGCGTGAACACGCCCGCCCGTGGGCTGTGCCCGCAGCGATGAGATGAAGGAAGATCTGTGCCCACGTACAGCCCGAAGGCCGGGGACGTCACCCGCGCCTGGCACGTGATCGACGCAACCGACGTCGTTCTCGGCCGCCTCGCCGTTCAAGCAGCCACGCTGCTGCGCGGCAAGCACAAGCCCACCTACGCGCCCAACGTCGACGGCGGCGACTTCGTCGTCATCATCAACGCGGACAAGGTCGCACTCAGCGGTTCCAAGCTGACCGACAAGTACTACTACCACCACTCCGGTCATCCGGGTGGCCTGCGTGCCCGTAGCTTCGGTGAGGTTCTCGCCACCGCTCCCGATCGCCTGGTCGAGCGCGCGGTCAAGGGCATGATCCCCAAGAACAAGCTGGGCAGCGCAATCGCATCGAAGCTCAAGGTCTACGCCGGCCCGGATCACCCGCATGCCGCGCAGAAGCCCGTTCCGTTCGAGATCAAGCAGGTGTCCCAGTGACGACACCGGAGGAGAATGTCGTGTCGGTCGACGAAACGTCGGACGTGATCACCGAAGAGATCGTCGAGGACGACGCCGAGTACGCCGCGGACGAGCCGGTTGCCACCGAGTCTGCCGCTGCGCCCGCAGCCCCCGTCGTCTTCCCCACCGACCGCCCGGTGCAGACCGTGGGTCGTCGTAAGGAAGCCGTGGTCCGCGTGCGTCTGAGCCCCGGTTCGGGTGGATTCACGCTGAACGGACGCACACTCGAGGACTACTTCCCGAACAAGGTGCACCAGCAGCTCATCAAGTCCCCCTTCGTGCTCGTCGATCGCAGCGAGCAGTTCGACGTCGTCGCGCTGCTGCACGGCGGCGGTCCGTCGGGACAGGCCGGCGCGCTGCGTCTGGCCATTGCGCGTGCGCTCATCGAGGTCACCGCGGATGATCGCCCGGCCCTGAAGAAGGCCGGATTCCTCACCCGTGACCCGCGCGCCGTCGAGCGCAAGAAGTACGGCCTGAAGAAGGCGCGTAAGGCTTCGCAGTACTCGAAGCGCTGATCGCGCACATTTCGATCCGGGGCGGGCGCTCCGGCAGTTCCGACGCGAACTGTCGTGGGCGCCCGCGCCGTTTTCACCGGCCACCCGCACCCGTCGTCGGAGTGCGAGCCGCCCGCAGCAGAGGGGAACTTCGTCCATCGTGACCAGTGGACCAGCGACAACCGGACAGGTGACGGCCAGACCTGCGGACTCGACGGGCACTCCCGCGTCCGCCCGCCGACTGTTCGGCACCGATGGCGTGCGTGGGCTCGCCAACAGCGATCTCACTCCCGAATTGGCTCTGGCCCTGGGCAATGCGGCGGCTCGCGTGCTCGCCCGCCCCGTGGCCGGTGCCACCACGGGCGAGGTTCGGCCCACCGCCGTCGTGGGGCGCGATCCCCGAGCGAGCGGTGAGATGCTGCAGGCCGCCGTCGTCGCCGGGATCACGGCCGCAGGTGTCGACGTGCTCGATGTGGGCGTGCTCCCGACCCCCGCGGTTGCGTACCTGACCGGCGCCTACGGCGCTGCGCTCGGCGTGATGATCTCCGCCAGCCACAACTCCATGCCCGACAACGGGATCAAGATCTTCGGTGCCGGTGGCCACAAACTCGACGACGGGTCCGAGGACGCCATCGAGAGGGCCATCGGCACGACGGGGGTGCGACCGGTGGGCAGCGGGATCGGTCGGCTCCGACCGGCCACCGACGCACTCGAGACCTACCTCGACCATCTGGGCACAGCTGTCGATACCTCACTGACATCGCTGACCGTGGTGGTGGACTGCGCGCACGGCGCGGCCTTCGAGGCTGCCCCGCGCGCCTACCGCGCCGCCGGTGCCACGGTGATCGCCATCGCCGCCGAGCCCGACGGGCTCAACATCAACGCCGAGTGCGGCTCGACCCATCTCGGCGCGCTGCAGAAGGCCGTCGTGGCCCACGGTGCAGACCTGGGGCTCGCCCACGACGGCGACGCAGACCGGTGTCTGGCCGTCGACGCTGCCGGGAACGTGGTGGACGGCGATGCCATCATGGCCGTGATCGCCCTGGCGATGGCCGAGCGGGGCGCCCTCGCCGACAACACCCTGGTGGCCACGATCATGAGCAACCTGGGTCTGCACATTGCCATGCGCGAGGCGGGAATCGTGTTGCGCACCACCGCGGTCGGCGATCGGTACGTACTCGAGGAACTGCGGCGCGGCGAGTTCGCACTCGGTGGCGAACAATCCGGACACATCGTGCTGCCCTCCCACGGCACGACGGGTGACGGCACGCTGACCGGCCTGATCCTCATGGCCCGCATGGCCGAGACCGGACGCTCGCTCGCCGACCTGGCATCGGTGATGCACGTCCTGCCGCAGGTGCTGATCAACGTCCCGGTCACCGACAAGGCCGCGGTGGCCACGGCCACCGACGTGCTCACCGCGGTCGAACTGGCGGAGAAGGAACTGGGCGACGAGGGACGGGTGCTCCTGCGTGCCTCGGGTACCGAGCAGCTGGTGCGCGTGATGGTCGAGGCGGCCGACATCGGCACCGCCGAGCGGCTCGCGGAGAACCTCGCCGCCGTCCTCAGGGCAGTAGCGCTCTGAGGGTCTCGACCACCGTCACCCGTCCGGCGGTGTCGGTGGCCAGGGGAGTGATGTTCAGCGTGGTCGCCCCGGCACCCTCGAAGGCCTTCAGGCGTTCCTTGACGTAGTCCTCGGTGCCCACCAGATTCACCGCTCGAACCAGGTCGTCGGGAACGGCAGCGGCGGCGTCCTCCTTCTTGCCGGCCAGGTAGAGGTCCTGAATCTTCTCGGCCTCCTCGGCATATCCGTAGCGCACCGCGAGGTCGTTGTAGAAGTTCTTGCCCCTGGCGCCCATGCCACCGATGTAGAGGGCCATGTGCGGCTTGATCCACGGCAGGAACTGGTCGGCGTCCGGGCCGATGGCCACGGACGGGCTGGCGTAGGTCTCGAGCGGGGGAAGGCTCGCATCGCGGGCGGCCTTTCCGCTCTCGAGCGCCTCACCCCAGACGGTGTGCGAGAGCTCGGGGTGGAAGAAGATCGGCTGCCAGCCCTCGGCGATCTCTGCGGTCAGGGCGACGTTCTTCGGGCCGATGGCCGCGATCACGATCGGGATGCGTTCGCGCACAGGGTGATTGATCAGCTTGAGCGGCTTGCCCAACCCGGTGCCCTTCTCTGCGGGAAGCGGGATCTGGTAGTACTTGCCGTCGTACTGCACCTTCTCGCGGCGCCACACCTGCCGGCAGATGTCGACGATCTCGCGGGTGCGCCCGAGCGGGGCGTCGTACTTCACGCCGTGGAAACCTTCGATCACCTGAGGACCGGACGCACCCAGCCCCAGGGTGAACCGCCCGCCGGAGACGTAGTCCAGGCCCGCCGCCGTCATCGCCATCAGCGAGGGGGTGCGGGTGTAGATCTGGAAGATTCCCGATGCGATCCCGATGGTCGAGGTCTTCGCAGCGAGGTATCCGAGCTGGCTGACCGCGTCGAACGAGTAGGCCTCCGGGATGAATGCGATGTCGAGCCCGGCTGCTTCGAGCGCACCGACCTCCGCCACCGTCTCGTCGAACCCTCCGGAATAGTTCAGCATCATTCCGATGCGCATTCGATGCTCCCTGCCTCGTGATGGGTGGCCCTGTGGTGGGTGGCCCTGTGACTGAAACTAGCAGCGCCGATCGGCCCGTCGTGGAACGCATCGCCCGCGGCGTGCGTCCAAACGGGTATGAACGGATTCGCCTGCAGCGGTGACCGCGAGGCCGCGCTGTCCGCCCTCACCGGGTGGCAGCGTGCCGCGGAGACCGTGGCACACCACCTCGACCGACTCGCCGACCCGTGCATTCCCCGTGGCGCGCGCCGACCGACCGAGCTCGCCGACGGGTGGGGGGCCATCGCCGACTTCGCGGCGAGCGTGCGGTGGTCGATCGAGCGGGACGCCGAGGTCGACGACGACCTGGCGAATCGACTGGCGCGGTTGGACTCGCTGCGGTGACCTCGCCATCGGGCACCCCGCTGGATCCGTCCGCGATCTCGGCCGACCTCGTCGAGCACGCACACGTGCTCACCCGGCGAGCCGATGAGATCGGCGCCGCCGAGGACGATCTGCGCACAGCCAGGGATGCTCTCGGGCAGGTGTGGACCGGTCCGGTGGCGGCCGCTGTGCTGGCCGCTGCGGATTCGTGGATCGCCGGCGTCCACCGGGTCGCCGAGAGCGTGTCGCTGGCGGCCGAGGACGCCGCTGCCGCGGCTGCGGCGCTCGACGCCGTCGCCGCCCGCGCCGCCGCGACTATCGACGAGGTGACGGCAGTGGACGTCGGCCGTACGCCGGAGGAGATCGCGGCCACCCTGGACGGGGCCGCACTGGCACCGGACGAGCTGCCGCTGCACACCCGTGAGGTGCTCGCGACGCTCTATCCCGACCTGATCTCGCCCACCGAGGGCGACGCGCACGCCCTGACCGACGCCTGCCGGGAGTGGGTCGACACCGTGTTGGTGCCGGCCCGGGATGCGGCCGAGCGTGCCGCGGCCGATGCCGCGGTGCTGCGCGACCACGCCATCACCGACATTCTCGAGCCTCCGGCGGTTCTCGGGCCCCCCGTGGCTCCCGAGCCTCCGGCCCCTCTCGCGGCGTCACCGCGTCCGGACACCGATCCCGTCCTCGAACGGGCGGGCGTGCTGTGACACCGGCGCAAGAGCGATACAGCTCGATCGTGGCCGAGCACGAGCGAGCTCAGGCACGTCTGTGCGAGCGCGTTCGTGCCGCAGCAGCACGCCCGGTAGCAGCACGCCCGGCGGCAGCACGTTCAGCGGAGGGGGATCAGCCGCGCAGCACTCGCGAGATCTGACGGGCCGCGCCGGCGCGGGTGGGCTCGGGAACGGGGCCGTCGGGGTCGAGGATCGTGGTGCCGGGGATCTCGACGTCGCCGGCAGAGAAGGGAGCGTACGTCGCGTCGCCGACCACACGGTGCAGCAGGAACCCCGTCACCAGTGCGCGGACTGTGCGCTGGGTCTTCTTCTCGGCTCCACCGATCCCCAGCTTCTTCAACACCGGCCTGCCCTCGAGCACGCCGTCGCGGCTCGACCGCACGATGGTGCGCAGTATCGCGTCGGGAAGCGCCCGAGTCAGTTCGAGGGGATTGGCTGCCAGCGACACCAGATCGGTCGTTCCTCCGACGACGAGGGCGGGCGCGCTGACCGCGTCCGCCACCGACTCCGCTCGCGGCGACGTCGGCGCCGGATACAGCGCGGCGAGCGCCGAGACGCTGCGCGAGCTCAGCGATCCGCATCGTGCCGCCGCCAGCACCGCGGCGCTGGCCCCCATTCCGTGTCCGACGAGGGCCCGGGTGTTCGGGTTCGCGGTGATCTCGCCGGTGCCGAGCCGCACGGTGGTGACGAGGTCGAGGGTGTCGACGAGGTCCTTCGCGAACTCCTGATGCGAGGGCACCGGCCCCGTGCGAGTCCCGGGTGCGGCGACGATGAACCCCCAGCTCGCGAGGTGACGCAGGGTGCGGTCGTACCGCTGCGGGCCGACCATCCAGCCGTGGGCGAATGCCACGGAGGGCAGCTGTGTTCCGGAGGCGGGGGTGTAGAGGACGCCGGGCACCCCGGCGAAACCGAGGTCGCCACAGAGAACTCGGTGAGGACCGGGCTTGCTCAGGGTCGAGAGCAGCTTCTTGACTGCGCCGCCGTCGGTCGCGTCGGGGCTGTCGGACTTGCGTGAGGTGGCCACCCGTGCACCGTATCGGACGTGCGGGGCTGCCCGGGGGTGCCACGTAAGCTGTCCGGCATGTGTGGAATCGTCGGGTACGTCGGCCATCGACCGGCTCTGCCCATCGTGGTGGAGGCGCTCGGGCGGATGGAGTACCGCGGCTACGACTCCGCGGGCGTGGCCGTACTCGACGGAATGGGCGGCACGGCAGTCGAGCGCAAAGCCGGCCGGCTGGCCAACCTCGAGGCGGAGTTGGACGCCGTCGGGCGTGAGCGCTTCGCCGGAACCACCGGTATGGGTCACACCCGGTGGGCCACGCACGGTCGTCCCACCGATCGCAACGCCCACCCGCACACCGACGGCCCGGTCTCGGTTGTCCACAACGGCATCATCGAGAACTTCGCCGAGCTGCGCGGCGAGCTCGAGGCCGACGGAGTCGAGTTCTCCTCCGACACCGACACCGAGGCCGCCGTGCACCTCGTTGCCCGCGCGTACGCGCAGGGGCCCACCGCGGGTGACTTCGAGGCCAGCGCGCTGTCGGTGATCGGGCGCCTCGAGGGTGCGTTCACCCTGGTCTTCACCCACGCCGACCATCCGGGCACCATCGTCGCCGCCCGGCGGTCCACCCCACTCGTGGTGGGCGTCGGCGATGGCGAGATGTTCCTCGGATCGGATGTCGCCGCGTTCATCGAGCACACTCGCGACGCCGTCGAACTCGGGCAGGACCAGGTGGTGATCATCACCGCCGACAGCTACCGCATCGTCGGGTTCGACGGTCGCGAGGCGCTCGGCACACCCTTCCGGATCGACTGGGACCTCGCGGCCGCCGAGAAGGGTGGCCACGACTACTTCATGCTCAAGGAGATTCAGGAACAGCCCGCCGCGGTCGCCGACACCCTGCTCGGGCACTTCACCAACGGGCGGATCGTGCTCGACGAGCAGCGTCTGTCCGACCAGGAACTGCGTGATGTGGACAAGGTGTTCGTGGTGGCCTGTGGCACCGCGTACCACTCCGGCCTGCTGGCCAAGTACGCCATCGAGCACTGGACGCGCCTGCCGGTGGAGGTCGAACTTGCCAGCGAGTTCCGCTACCGCGACCCCGTGCTGGACCGCTCGACCCTCGTCGTCGCCATTTCGCAGTCGGGCGAGACCGCCGACACCCTCGAAGCGGTGCGGCACGCGAAGGAGCAGAAGGCGCGGGTGTTGGCGGTGTGCAACACCAACGGCTCCCAGATCCCCCGCGAGGCCGACGCTGTGCTCTACACCCGCGCCGGACCGGAGATCGGCGTCGCGTCCACGAAGTGCTTCCTCGCTCAGGTCACGGCCAACTACCTCGTCGGTCTCGCCCTGGCGCAGGCACGCGGGACCAAGTACCCCGACGAGGTGGCGCGCGAATACCTCGACCTCGAGGCCATGCCGGCGCTGGTGGCACGCGTGCTCGACACCGTCGAGCCGGTCCGTGCGCTGGCGCGCCGACTCGCATCGTCGCCGACGGTTCTGTTCCTCGGTCGCCACGTGGGGTACCCGGTGGCCCTCGAGGGGGCTCTCAAGCTCAAGGAGCTGGCCTACATGCACGCCGAGGGGTTCGCAGCGGGCGAGCTCAAGCACGGGCCGATCGCACTCATCGAGGAGGGTCTGCCGGTCATCGTGGTGATGCCGTCGCCGAAGGGTCGCGCGGTGCTGCACTCGAAGCTGCTGAGCAACATTCGTGAGATCCAGGCCCGCGGTGCGCTCACGGTGGTCATCGCCGAGGAGGGTGACGACACCGTGCGGCCCTTCGCCGATCACCTCATCGAGATCCCGGCCGCACCGACCCTGCTGCAGCCGCTGCTCTCGACGATCCCGCTGCAGGTGTTCGCCGCCGAGGTGGCCCAGACACGCGGTTACGACGTCGACAAGCCTCGCAACCTGGCAAAGTCCGTCACCGTCGAGTAGCACCGCGGCCGCACCCGCGTGCTGCAATGGTGTGGTGCCCACGCCATTGCACACCGCCGACGAGGTGCGTAGCGCCGAGGAGCCGCTGATCGCCTCCCTGCCCGCGGGCACGCTCATGCGCCGCGCCGCGACGGGTGTGGCCGCCGTGGTCACGGCTCAGCTGCGTGAGCGCGTCGGGGCGGTGGTGGGCTCGCGCGTTCTGCTGCTCGTCGGCGCCGGGGACAACGGCGGCGACGCCCTCTGGGCGGGGGCGCTGCTCGCGCGGCGCGGGGTTGCGGTGTCGGCGATCCTGCTCGATCCGCCCCGCGCCCACCGAGCCGGGCTCGCCGCGCTGCTGCGGGCCCGCGGACGAGTGGTGGATCGGCCGGGTGATCCCGACCTGGTGATCGACGGCATCGTGGGGATCTCGGGCCGCGGCCCGCTGCGTCCCGCCGCGGCCGAGATCGTGGCCGCGCTGGCAGCAACGGCCACGCCGATCGTGTCGGTGGACCTGCCCTCGGGGGTGGACGTCGACACCGGTGCGGTGTCCGCTCCGGCGGTCCACGCACAGGTCACGGTGGCCCTCGGCGCGTTCAAGCCTGTTCATGCGCTCGCCGGGGACCGTTGTGGCACAACGGTTCTGATACCCATCGGGTTGGACCTACCACCCGCATCGATGACCGCGCTCACCGATGACGAGGTGGGTCGACTGTGGCCGGTACCGGGCGCGGACGACGACAAGTACACCCAGGGTGTGGTCGGCATCGTCGCCGGAAGCGATCGGTACCCGGGTGCGGCGGTGCTCAGCACCTCCGCCGCGGTGGCCGCCACCGCGGGCATGGTGCGCTACGTCGGGCCCTGCGCCGACGCCGTCGTCCTCGCGCATCCCGAGGTGGTGGTGGCCGATCAGCAGGCCGCGGCCGGGCGAGTGCAGGCGTGGGTGGTCGGCCCCGGCGCCGGCACCGATGCCGACGCCCACGAGCGGCTCCGGCAGGTGCTCGCGAGCACTGTGCCGGTGCTGGTGGACGCCGATGCTCTGACCCTGCTGGCAGCACACCCGCATCTGCTGGCCGGGCGCGAGGCACCGACGCTGCTGACCCCACACGATCGAGAGTTCGCCCGGCTGGCCGGGCGCCCGCCGGGCCCCGATCGCGTCGAGGCGGTGCGTGAGCTCGCAGCCCGACTGGACGCGACGGTGCTGCTCAAGGGGCGGGCCACGATCGTCGCCGAACCGGGCGGGACGGTGCTGGTCAACGACGCCGGCTCGTCATGGGCGGCCACCGCCGGGTCGGGGGACGTGCTCTCGGGTGTGGTGGGTGCGCTCCTGGCCACCGGCCTTCGCCCTGCCACCGCCGCTGCCGCCGGCGCGCGCGTGCACTCGATCGCGGCAGGTATCGCCGCCTCGGGCGCACCCACGTCCGCCTCGCACATCGCGGCGGCGCTGCCCGCGGCCGTGCGTCGCGTACGTGGACGCCGGTCGATCGAACGCCGGTGGCAGGATGGTCAACCGTGAGCCGCCCCCCGTCGACCGCATACATCGACCTGGCAGCCGTGCGCCACAACATCGGTGTGATCGCCGCTGCGGCACCGCGCAGCGAGATCATGGCCGTCGTCAAGGCCGACGGCTACAACCACGGTGCCGTCGAGGTCTCTCGCGCCGCGCTGGCAGCGGGAGCCACGGAGATCGGTGTGACCACGCTCGACGAGGCGATGGTCCTGCGTCGAGCCGGTATCGACGCGCCGATCCTCGCCTGGCTGCACAGTGTGGACACCGATTTCGATCCCGCGATCGAGCACGGCATCGAGGTCGCGGTGTCCAGCCCGGCACAGCTGCACGCCGTCGCGAAGGCTGCCGCAACTCGGGGCTCGCCCGCGACGGTTGCCCTCAAGGTCGACACCGGTCTCACCAGGAACGGGGTGTCGGCGCGCGATCTGGCTGCCACCCTCGACGCGGCGGTCGATGCCGAGCGTGATCGCACCGTCGTCGTACGCTCGATGTTCAGCCACCTCGCGTGCGCGGACGTCCCCGACCACCCGACCAACGACGTGCAGAGGGCGCGGTTCGAGGCGATCGTCGCCGATGCGCGCGCCCGCGGGCTCGACCCTGCGCGCCTGCACCTGGCGAACTCGGCGGCTGCACTGACCCGCCCCGATCTGCACTACGACATCGTCCGCCCGGGAATTGCGGTCTACGGACTGTCCCCGGCACCGCAACTCGGGACGTTCGGGCTGCGGCCGGCGATGACGGTGACCGCACGCGTGGCCTTGGTCAAGCACGTTGCCGCGGGCGACGGCGTGTCATACGGTCATCTGTGGTCCGCCCCACGCGACGGCTTCGTCGCGCTCCTGCCCGTCGGGTACGCCGACGGCATCGTGCGGGGGCTCACCGGCCGATTCGAGGTGGCCATCGGGGGCGTTCGGTATCCGGGTGTGGGACGGGTGTGCATGGATCAGGTGATGGTCGACCTGGGGTCCAACGACCACGGGGTGACCGAGGGGGACGATGCGTACTTCTTCGGTCCGGGCTCGCACGGCGAGCCACATGCCGGGGACTGGGCGGTGGCGCTGGACACCATCACCTACGAGGTGGTCGCCGGGATAGGCGGTCGAATCGGGAGAACCTACGTCGAAGGGACGCAATGAACCGCGCTTCAGTGGCCGGGATCATCGGGGGCGCCGCCAGCGTGGCGGCGATCGGCGCGGCGGCGGGACTGACCACGTTGCGGCGCACCGTCACCGCGGATGGTCCCGATCCGCTCGGCGGCGAGGATTTCACCCGCATGGACTCCGATCGGGGGTCGATCGTGACGGCGGACGACGGCGTTCCGATCGCCGTCCGTGAGGTGGGGCCCGCGTCGGCTCCGCTGACGGTGATCTTCGTGCACGGCTACTGCCTGCGCATGGAGAGTTGGCACTTCCAACGTCGTGAACTCGAACAGGAGTGGGGCGATCAGGTCCGCATGGTCTTCTACGACCAGCGCGGACACGGCCGCTCCGGTCGCGGATCGCGCAGTTCGTGCACCATCGGCAGGTTGGGAGTCGATCTCGACGCCGTCGTGCGCGCCGTGGCTCCTCGAGGTGAGGTGATCCTGGTCGGCCATTCGATGGGCGGCATGACCGTCCTCTCCGCCGCCCGGCAGTTCCCGTCGCTGTTCCACGAGCGGGTCATCGGGGTTGCGCTCCTGTCGACCACCGCCGAGGGTCTCGCGCGCGCCGGGGTGGGCCGCAACCTCGAGAACCCCGCCATCGACGCCTTCCGCCTGGCGGTGCGCACGGCGCCGGGCGCGGTGCAGTTCAGCCGCGGTCTGGTGCGCTCGTTGATCTCGCCGATCCTGCGTGCGGCGTCGTTCGGGACCGACGTCTCACCTGCCCTGGTGAAGTTCTCGGAATCGATGATCAACGGCACATCGGTGGTCACGATGGTGAACTTCCTCAAGTCCCTCGAGCTGCACGACGAGAGTGCCGCGCTGCCCGTGCTCGCCGACATACCCGCCCTCGTTCTGTGTGGCGACGACGACTGGGTGATCCCGTTCGCCAAGTCCACAGCCCTCGCCGACGGGTTGGCCATGGCGGAGATGGTCGGTGTGCGCAAGGCCGGGCACCTGGTGCAACTCGAGTTCCCGATCGAGGTCAACGAGGCCCTCGATCGGCTCGTCCGTCGCGCCCTGGGGCGCACCGACGAGTACCAGCGCCGACGGACCGTGGGCTGAGCGCAGTGAGCAGCTCACCGTGACCGTCGAGGTCGAGCTCCCCACCGCGGACGACACCGAAGCGCTGGGCGAAGCCCTGGCGGCCGAGCTCACGGCCGGGGATCTGGTGGTGCTGGACGGTCCTCTCGGCGCCGGCAAGACCGCCCTCACCCGCGGCCTCGCGCGTGGGCTCGGGGTGCAGGGGCGGGTGAGTTCGCCGACCTTCGTCATCGCCCGCACCCACCGCTCTGCAGTAGCGGACGGCCCGGGGTTGGTGCACGTGGACGCCTACCGTCTCGGACTCGGGTCGGGGGTATCGCCGCTCGACGAACTCGACGCCCTCGACCTCGACTCCGCCCTCGCTGATTCGGTCGTGGTGGTGGAATGGGGTGAGGGACTGGCCGAAGCTCTCACCGAACGCCACCTGTCGGTGCAGCTGCGTCGCCGGCCGGACTCCGACGTGCGCACCGCGCGCTGGCGCTGGGTGGGGGCCGCCGGTCACTAGCGGGGTAGATTCGACGTTCGTGCTGATCCTCGCTCTCGACACCGCGACGCCGTCGGTCACCGCCGGTGTGGTGCACCTTGATCGTGCACCGGGCGATCGACGAACGCTGGCGGTGCGCACCAGCGTCGACGCGCGCCTGCACGCCGAGGTGCTCACTCCGCACGTGCTCGAGTGTCTTGCCGAATCCGGTCATTCGCCGCAGGACCTCGACGCCGTCGTGGTCGGTACCGGTCCGGGTCCGTTCACGGGCCTTCGCGTGGGCATGGCGACGGCGGCAGCATTCGCCGATGCCCTGGGTATCGCGGTGCACGGCGTGGGTTCGCTCGACGCCATCGCTGCTGCCGCCGATCACAGCGGCGAGTTGCTCGTGGTCACCGACGCCCGCCGGCGCGAGGTCTACTGGGCTCGCTACCGGGACGGCGTGCGGATCGCCGGCCCGGATGTGGGCGCTCCCGACTCGGTGACCGCGGACGGGTGCGACGCCGTCGCCGGGTCACCGGCCCACGCGGCCCTGTTCGCTCTGCCCGTGCTGGCGGTGGCATCGCCGACGCCGCAGGCCCTCGTTGCGGTGGCCGCGCCTGCTCTGCTGGCCGGCGATGCACCCGCACCACTCGTGCCCCAGTATCTGCGCCGACCGGACGCCCGCACGCTCGCGGACCGAGCGCGGTGACCACCGTCGTCGACGCGATGGCCGTCGCTGACGCTGCTCGCTGCGCCGAACTCGAGCGGGCACTGTTCCCCGGGGACGATCCGTGGAGCGAGGACGCGTTTCGCGCCGAGCTCGCCTCCCCGCACACTCGCTATCTGGTGGCACGCGATCCGCACGGAACGGTGATCGGGTACGCCGGAATCGCGCTGCTCGGACGGCCCGGACGCTCGGGTGAGTCGGAGGTGCACACCATCGGCGTCGATCCTTCCGCCCAGCGCAGCGGCATCGGCGCCGCACTGCTGACCGCCCTGCTCGCCCTGGCCGACGAGCACGGCGACACGGTGTTCCTGGAGGTGCGGACCGACAACGATCCGGCGATCGCGCTGTACCGCCGGGAGGGCTTCGAGGTGGTCGGCATTCGGCGGCGCTACTACCAACCCAGCGGCGCCGACGCGTACACCATGGTTCGGCGTGGGAAGGGGCAGCGGTGATCGTTCTGGGTATCGAGTCCTCGTGCGACGAGACCGGTGTGGGCGTGGTCCAGTGGACCGAGAGTGGACCGGTTGCGCTCGCCGACGAGGTTGCCTCGAGCGTCGAGGAGCATGCCCGCTACGGCGGAGTGGTGCCCGAGGTGGCGTCGCGGGCGCACCTCGAGGCCATCGTCCCGACGATGCGTCGGGCTCTTCTCGCGGCGGGTATCGAGAGGCCCGACGCTGTCGCGGTGACCATCGGCCCCGGCCTGGCGGGGGCTCTGCTGGTCGGAGTGGCCGCGGCCAAGGCCTACTCCGCAGCGTGGGGTGTGCCGCTCTACGCGGTGAACCATCTCGGTGGCCACGTCGCCGTGGACACTCTCGAGCACGGACCGATGCCTGCGTGCGTGGCCCTGCTGGTCTCCGGCGGTCACACCCATCTGTTGCACGTCGAGGATCTCGCGCGACCGATCGTCGAACTCGGGAGCACCGTCGACGACGCGGCAGGGGAGGCGTTCGACAAGGTCGCCCGGCTGCTCGGTCTCGGGTACCCGGGCGGGCCGGTGCTCGATCGCCTCGCGCGCGACGGCGATCCGAACGCGATCGCGTTCCCGCGAGCGATGACCGGCCCTCGCGATGCGCGGTACGACTTCTCGTTCTCCGGACTCAAGACCGCCGTCGCGCGATACGTCGAGGCCGCGCAGCGCTCCGGGGACGCGCTGAGGATCGAGGACGTGGCGGCCTCGTTCCAGGAGGCGGTGGCCGACGTGTTGACGATGAAGGCTCTGCGCGCGGTCGAGGATCACCGAGTCGACACCCTCGTCCTGGGAGGTGGCGCCACGGCCAACTCCCGCATCCGCTCGCTGGCCGCCGAACGCTGCGCGCAGGCCGGTGTGACCCTGCGGGTCCCGGCGCCGCGGCTCTGCACCGACAACGGCATCATGATCGCGTCGTTGGGGGCCCACATTGCAGCGAGCGGCGCCGCGGCGTCGGATCTGACGGTTCCGACCGATCCCGGGCTTCCGGTGGGGGTCAGCCTGGTCCGGCGTTGAGGGACGTCGCGTCGCTGGTCACGGCGGCAGGACCGGGGGCTGTGGTGGTCGTGATGGTCACCGCCAGCGGCGCGGTGGTCGTGGTCGCCGGCTCGGTCGTGGTCGTGGTCGTCGGTGCCGTGGTGGTCGTCGTCGGTGCGGCCGTGGTGGTCGTGGTCCTGGTCGGGGCGTCCGGGCGCACCAGTGCGTTCGGCGTGCTGACCGTGGGGCTCGGCGTCTGCGGCCCCGGAGTGACGGTGGTTCTCGGCGAGGACAGCACGATGCGAGGTAGACCGGGCCCCGGGTACAGACTCGGGGTGGCCGATGCCCGTGTCGTCGTCAGCCCGTCGGTCAGGTCCGTCGACGACAGGCCGGGCACCGGACCGACGCTGTTCGTGCCGAACGGATCGACGCCGTTCTTGCCGAACGGAGCGTCGACCTCGATGTCGTCTGTGTAGGTCACCGACGGCGCCGAGGCGGGGTCGACGGCGCTCTCCGAGGAGGGCACGAGGGCGTGAACGCTGTAGACGGCGACGATCAGGACACCCACCGCCGCTCCGGTGAGGATGCCGATGGTCCGGCCTACCGATGCCGCGGACGGATGCCCGGTGCGGTTCGCGTGCACCACCGGGTCGTCGTCCGCCACCAGTTCCGCGGCGCCGCGTGCGATCACCGTGTCGGGCTCGGGCGGGACGACCGGTGTGGAGTCGGCCCCCGCACCGGCGGCGGCGACGACGGCGGGGATGTTGGCGCCGCCGCCGATCACCACGGTCGCCGCGGGCCGAACACCCGACGCCTCGACGACGGCGGCGACGGCCTCGGTGAGGGCGGTCAGCTCGCCGCCGATGGACGCGACGAAATTCTCACGGTGGACCACGATCGGCTCCGGACCGAGCCGATCGGCAACCGCTGAGGTCGATGTCGAGAGCTGCTCCTTGAGTGTGCGCACACGAGCGAGGACGAGCGAGGGATCTGCCGCGTCGAGGTCGGTGTGCGAGCGGAGAAGGTCGAGCAGTCGAGTGTCGAACACCGAGCCGGCGACGGTGTCGATGCGCTCACTCGTGTGAACGGCTCCGCCTGCGACGTCCACGACGGTGACGGTGGTGCCGGAGGCGCCGACGTCCACCAGGGCCACACTGTCGTGGCCGTCGATCAGTCCCGTTGGGCGCAGGCCCGCGAGCGCTCCCGAGATCTCGGGGACGAGCGCCACGCCCAACCGGCGGGTGGCAGCGCGGATCGAGGAGAGCTGTTCCTCGGTTCGGTAGGTGATGGCGATGCGGTCCGGGCGGATGTCGGCGATCCGGGGGGAGACGGACACCATGTCGATCGCGGACGCCACGAGGTCGCCCACGTCCGATCGTGCGTCGTCGAAGGTGATCATGCGGTGGTCGGCGATCCGGATCCCGTTATCCCCCTCGGTCACCACGACGGTGCAGACGACGTCCGACCCCGCGGAGATCCCGGTTCCGATCGCCACGGCGGGAGCGTCGCCGACTGCGGTTGCCATGTCCGACTCCACGTCGGCATCCGTGCCGGGAAGGTCACGTCCGGCGGTCATCGCTCACCTCCTCACCGTGTCGTCGCCACGTCCGTTATTGGAACGTTATCAAATTCGGACCGCGAATTCTTCCCTGTATGGAGTCGGTCGATTCGGTGTCGCCCACAACGTGATGTGACGCAGATAACATTTCGTGCCAGCACTCGGGGAACCTTGAGTGCTGGCACTCGCATGTATAGAGTGCTAGTTGTCTGCCGTACCGCTCCGGCACCCGCGACGACGGGGCGTTCACGACAGCAACCGTTCCATCAGAACAGCTACACAAACATCGATTGGTCGGCGGGGAACAGCCCCGACGACACAGCATCGCGAAAGTGGAGGGCTCAACGTGGCGAGCGTGAACATCAAGCCGCTCGAGGACAAGATCCTCGTCCAGGCCAACGAGGCCGAGACGACGACCGCCTCCGGCCTGGTCATCCCCGACACGGCCAAGGAAAAGCCCCAGGAGGGCACCGTCGTCGCCGTCGGCGAAGGACGCGTGACCGAGAAGGGCAACCGTATCCCGGTCGATGTCAAGGAAGGCGACACCGTCATCTACAGCAAGTACGGCGGCACCGAGATCAAGTACGCCGGTGCGGAGTACCTGATCCTGTCCGCACGTGACGTGCTGGCAGTGATCTCCAAGTAACTCTCTCGCCCTCCGCCCCGGTGTCCACCCTTCGGACCCGGGGCGGACGGCGTTCATGTCGCCGACGAACGGAGAACCAAACCCCATGTCCAAGCAGATCGAATTCAACGAAGACGCCCGGCGCAGTCTCGAACGCGGCGTCGACAAACTTGCCGACGCGGTCAAGGTGACCCTGGGCCCGCGCGGGCGCCACGTGGTACTGGCGAAGGCGTTCGGCGGCCCCACCGTGACCAACGACGGCGTGTCCATCGCCCGCGAGATCGACCTCGAGGATCCCTTCGAGAACCTGGGCGCACAGTTGGTCAAGAGTGTCGCCACCAAGACCAACGACGTCGCCGGCGACGGCACCACCACGGCCACCGTGCTCGCGCAGGCTCTCGTGCACGCCGGACTGAGGAACGTTGCCGCCGGTGCCAACCCGATCGCACTCGGCGTGGGTATCACCAAGGCCACCGAGCGCGTGGTGGCAGACCTGCTGGCCGCTGCGGTACCTGTCGACGGCAAGACGGCCATCGCCCAGGTCGCAACCGTGTCCTCGCGTGATCCGCAGATCGGCGAGATGGTCGGTGAGGCCCTCACCCGCGTCGGCGCGGACGGCGTGGTCACCGTGGAGGAATCGTCCTCGACCGAGTCCGAACTGGTCGTCACCGAGGGGGTGCGGTTCGACAAGGGGTATCTGTCCCCGTACTTCGTCACCGACCCCGAGACCCAGCAGGCGGTCCTCGAGGACGCGCACGTACTGCTGTATCGGGAGAAGATCGGCTCCCTGCCCGCGCTGCTGCCGCTGCTCGAGAAGATCGCCGAATCGGGCAAGCCCGTCGTGATCATCGCCGAGGACGTCGAGGGGGAGGCACTGTCGACCCTGGTGGTCAATTCCATTCGCAAGACGCTCAAGGCCGTCGCCGTCAAGGCGCCGTTCTTCGGTGACCGGCGCAAGGCGTTCCTGGAGGACCTGGCGGTGGTGACCGGCGGGACCGTCATCAACTCCGATCTCGGACTCACCCTCGAGGAGGCCGGCCTCGACCTGCTCGGTCATGCTCGCCGTGTGGTGGTCACCAAGGACGAGACCACCATCGTCGACGGAGCCGGCACCGAGGCGGCCATCGCCGACCGGGTCGCCCAGCTGCGCCGCGAGATCGAGGCGACGGACTCCGACTGGGACCGCGAGAAGCTCGAGGAGAGGCTGGCGAAGCTCGCCGGCGGCGTCGCGGTGATCCGTGTCGGCGCGGCCACCGAGACCGATCTCAAGGAACGCAAGTTCCGCGTGGAGGATGCTGTCAACGCCGCGAAGGCCGCCGTCGAGGAGGGCATCGTCGCGGGCGGCGGATCAGCCCTGGTCCAGGCCGGTCGTGGACTCGAGGACGATCTCGGGCTCACCGGTGACGAGGCCATCGGCGTCGCAGCGTTGCGGACGGCGCTGCGTGCGCCGCTGTTCTGGATCGCCACCAACGCCGGTGTCGACGGCTCGGTTGTCGTGGCCACCGTCGAATCCTCCGCGGACGGCCAGGGATTCGACGCGGCGACGCTGACCTACGGTGACCTGATCGCCGGTGGTGTCATCGACCCGGTCAAGGTGACGCGGTCCGCGGTGGTCAACGCCGCGTCCGTGGCGAAGATGATCCTGACCACCGAGAGCACCGTCGTCGATCGCCCCGAGGAGGTCGTCGCCGACAGCGGGCACGGTCACGCGCACTGATCAGCGTGCACTGACAGGTGCACTGAACACGGCCGACCGGTAGCACGACGCAGGGCCCCACCGAGGAGAACTCGGTGGGGCCCTGCGCTGTCGTAGGTAATTGTCGGGAAGGTCCTCAGGACGCCAGACGCGACCGGTTGTGGCGTGCATGGAGTTCACGCTCGGTCTCCGACATCCCACCCCAGATCCCGTACGGCTCGGCCACCTTCAGAGCATGCGCGCGGCACTGGGCCAGGACCGGGCACCGCCGGCACATCTCCTTCGCGCGCATCTCCCGCTGGGCACGTGCGCGCCCTCTCTCCCCATCGGGGTGGAAGAACATCGACGAATCGACGCCGCGGCACAGGCCGTGCATCTGCCAGTCCCAGATGTCGGCGTTCGGTCCCGGAAGGTGATTCGGCTGGGGCATGTCGGGCTCCTCGTCGCTCGGTCCACGATGTGGTCATGCGGTGTAACTGTCGGCGTGCGGTGTAACCGTCGGGTTCGGGTGCGAATACGGCTGTCGGTGCGGCCGGTGAGCGTTCGTGCATTCGCTGCTCCGGTGACGCAGCGCAAACATAAGTTGACCGATGAAATCGCGTCAACATGCCTCCCACGTGTGGTTTTGCACTCAGAGCGCGCACAGAATTTACATTCGAACTCTGTACTTGTGGCCCGTTGCGTGTTCTCGCGAGCACTTGTCAATGTCGTCCGTACAGACGACCATGTGGCGGTGACGTCGATTCTTGCTGCGCTACGCCACCACTTCCGCTCGCGCTGCGATCGAGAAGCAAATGTGTGACCATTCGGAGACGGAGGATGCCGTTGACTCCGCTGACACGTCGATGTTTCCGTGTCGTAACACTCGACCGTCGAAAAGTACTCGAGACATTCGTGTTAATTCCATGAGAACGCGTTCGTGACCGGGAGGTCCGAGGCGCTCGAGCAGTGGCACGGTGCGGTCGAGCTCGGTGCGCAGGGCCGTCACGCCGCAGCCCGTGTGATCCTGCGGAGGTTGCGCACCGCACCCGATCCGATCGTGCGATCGCTGGCCGCCAGCACCGAGGCGTCCCTGTTGCGCCAACGGGGCCTGCACTCGTCGGCCGCCCCGCACGACGGCCGCGCGTTGGTGCTCGCGCACGGTCTCGACGGTGGCGAGGAGGCCACGGCGGACGCCCTGATCGGTCTTGCGGCCGACTCGCTGGGGGCGCTGCGCGTCGACATCTCACGCGACCTGCTCGATCGATGCCGACCCGTCGGCTGGCGGACACCCGTTCGGTTGCAGTGGGTTCGAGCCGAGACGGCTCTCGCTGCCGGCCAGCCCACCATCGCCATGCAGCACGCCGAGGCCGCGGTGGCGGCGGCCCTCCGCTCGCCGTCCGAGCGTCATCGCACCAAGTCGGACCTGATTCTCGCGGCCGCGTACATGGCCACCGGCGATCATCGGCGCGCGGCGAGCACAGCGGCCGACGTGCGGCGTCGAGCGTTGGCCCATGGGTGGATTCCGCTCGCGTGGGCGGCGGACATGCTCGGAGCTGCGCTCGGAGTGGACGGGGCGGCCGAGGACGCCCGATCGCGTGCGCTCGTTCTCGCCGGTCGCGGTGGTCCGCTCGGCTGAGCAGCAAAACCCGTCTGCGCGGTCGGTGATGATCGAGGTGTCGCTATCCTTACTGTGTTCCGCGTCCGATCGCACCCACCGGGTGTGATCGGACACTGGAAGCACGGCTGTCACAGCAGTCCTGCCACGAGAAGCGCTGGGATTTCCGACCGAAGATGACTGTCACGGGTGAAGGACTCGACTCGGCCGTCGCCGCAGCAGCCAGCGGCGACCGGGTCGCTCTCTCGCAGGTGCTCGAGAGCATCCGCCCCGTCGTCGTCCGGTACTGCCGCGCACGGGTCGGGTCCGCCGAGCGCGGTGGGCTCTCCGCGGACGACGTCGCCCAGGAAGTGTGCATCGCCGTGATGACGGCACTGCCGCGCTATCAGGACCAGGGCCGCCCGTTCATGGCATTCGTCTACGGAATCGCATCGCACAAGGTCGCCGATGCACACCGTGCGGCCTCCCGTAACAGATCCGAACCGGTCTCCGATGTACCAGATGTCATGTCCACCGAGGACGGTCCCGAGCAACGGGCACTCGAGTCGGAGGGCGGACGCCGCATGAACGAACTGCTGGCCACACTGCCCGAGAAGCAGAGGGAAATCCTCGTTCTCCGTCTGGTGGTCGGATTGTCGGCCGATGAGACGGCCGCCGCAGTGGGGAGCACCCCCGGTGCCGTTCGCGTGGCGCAGCACAGAGCCATCGCGAAGTTGAAGACCGAAGTTATGGGAGCAGGTGAATACTATGGCTAGGGACACCGGGTACACCGAGTCGGACGGCTCGGAGGACCCGATCGATCTGTCCGCCGTCAGGCGCAGCGACCGGTTCGTGGAGACCCTGATCCACGGCGGATCGATCCGGCCGACCTCTGCCGACGAGGCCGCCCTGGCATCGCTGCTGACCCAGTGGCGCTCCGAGATCGTCGACGCTCCCATGCCGGCTGCCCCTGACCTCGATGCCATCGTCGCGGCGATCGCCGAAGCCGACGAGCCCGTTCACAAGCGCCGCACGCGCGCCTCCATCCTTCGGCCGGCCTTCGGAGCCGCCGCTGCCGTGGCCTTCGTGGTCGGCGGCGTGGCCGCGGTGTCCTACAACGCAGTTCCCGGCGATCCGCTCTGGCAGGTCAAAGAGGTCGTCTTCGCTCAGGAGGCGCAGTCGACCGTTGCTCGAGTCGACACCACCGATGCCCTCCAGGAGGCCGAGCAGCTCATCACCTCCGGTAGCCCGGAGCAGGCACGTGAGCGCCTCGACGATGCCGCCGCCCGGGTGAGCGCGGTCAACGATGCCGGTCAGCGGCAGGATCTGCTCGACTGGTGGAACCGTCTACAGGCAGAGCTGACCGCAGGGGTGGGTGCAACACCGAGCCCCACGGCGGCGACGACCACCACCACGACCGGGACCACCACCACGACACCGAGCGCTACCCCCACTCCGCCCGGAAGCAGTGAGACCACGGCGGTGCTGCCGTCGCTCCCGACGGACCTGCCGTCCGGTCTGCCCACGTTCACCGCGCCGGTCCCGGTCCCCACGCTGCCGTTCACGGTGCCGACGGAGGTCGGTGGCATACCGATCCCGCCGCTCTTCGGCAAGCCGAGCACCTCACCCACCAGCTGACCGCGCTCGTCGGCTGCAGATCGACAACGGCTCCGCAGCTTCGGCGAAACCTGACGCCGAGGGGGCGATCAGGATTCGTAGGTGTCGCCGTGCATGGCGTCGTTCATCGACGCGTCGGCGTAGCCACGGCAGTAGTCCCAGGTGACGTAGGAGTCGGGAACCGGGTCGTACGCGGGCTCGTGCGGTCGCACCGTCCCGTCGAAGAGCAACTGGAGAAGGTTGGCGCGCAACATGTCCCAGTCGTGGTAGTGGTCCTGATGGCAGTCCTCGCAGCACACGACGAGGCCGCGGACACCCCGGTGGGCGAGAAGGGCTTCGTAGACGGCGAGGTCCGCGAGATCCTCCTCGACGGCCAACCGCTCCGCCTGGTCCAGTGGCTGACCCGACTCGAGCGCATCGAGGGCAGCCGAGGGATCGGTGGGATCGCCGGCGAACGGGTCCGGCGGCAGACCCGGGGGCAGGTTGTCTCGCACGCCCACCACCGTACGCAGCCGGGTGTGCTGTGCGCTACCGATACGATGGGCCGATGACACAGGTTCGCACCGGCGGGGACGACCCCGACAAGGTTGCCATGCTCGGCCTCACCTTCGACGACGTCCTCCTCGTACCGGCAGCATCCGATGTCATTCCCAGCACGGTCGACACGTCCAGCCAGCTCACGCGCGAGATTCGCCTGCGCGTCCCGCTGGTCAGCTCCGCCATGGACACCGTCACCGAGGCGCGCATGGCCATCGCCATGGCGCGAGCGGGTGGGATGGGCGTACTGCATCGCAATCTCTCCGCTGCCGATCAGGCCGCCCAGGTGGAAATGGTCAAGCGCTCCGAGGCGGGCATGGTCACCGATCCGGTCACCTGCTCACCCGGGGACACCCTCGCCGAGGTGGACGCCCTGTGCGCGAAGTTCCGCATCTCCGGCCTGCCGGTGACGGACACCTCCGGTGCACTGGTGGGCATCATCACCAACCGGGACATGCGGTTCGAGGTGGATCAGTCCCGCACCGTCGCCGAGGTGATGACCAAGGCGCCCCTGGTGACCGCACGCGAGGGCGTCACGGCCGACGCGGCGCTGGGCCTGCTGCGTCGTCACAAGATCGAGAAGCTGCCCATCGTCGACGGCGACGGAAACCTGACCGGACTGATCACCGTCAAGGACTTCGTCAAGACCGAGCAGCACCCCCTCGCCACCAAGGACCGTGACGGGCGACTGCTCGTCGGAGCGGCGGTGGGCGTGGGGGAGGACTCGTGGGCGCGGGCGATGTCGCTGACCGACGCCGGTGTCGACGTGTTGGTGGTCGACACCGCACACGGACACAACACGCAGGTGCTCGAGATGGTCAGCAAACTCAAGGCCGAGGTCGGCGCACGCGTACAGGTGGTCGGCGGCAACGTTGCCACTCGGGCCGGAGCCGCAGCGCTCGTGGAGGCCGGAGCCGACGCCGTCAAGGTCGGGGTGGGGCCCGGATCGATCTGCACCACGCGTGTGGTCGCCGGTGTCGGTGCCCCGCAGATCACGGCGATCCTCGAGGCCGTCGCCGCGTGCGCGCCGGCCGGGGTTCCGGTGATCGCCGACGGTGGCCTGCAGTTCTCCGGCGACATCGCCAAGGCTCTGGCGGCCGGGGCGTCGACGGCCATGCTGGGCTCCCTGCTGGCCGGTACCGCCGAATCGCCGGGTGAGTTGATCCTGGTGGGCGGCAAGCAGTTCAAGAGCTATCGCGGCATGGGTTCGCTCGGTGCCATGCAGGGACGCGGCGGCGCGCGTTCGTTCTCCAAGGACCGGTACTTCCAGGACGACGTTCTGGCCGAGGACAAGCTGGTTCCGGAGGGTATCGAGGGCCGGGTCCCGTTCCGAGGACCGCTGACACAGGTGATCCACCAGCTCACCGGTGGTTTGCGGGCCGCGATGGGCTACACGGGCGCGGACAGCGTCGAGAAGCTCCAGAAGGCGCAGTTCGTCCAGATCACGGCGGCGGGGCTCAAGGAGTCGCACCCGCACGACGTCACCATGACCGTCGAGGCTCCCAACTACACGGCTCGCTGAGTCCCCCACAGACCCTGCAGGAGAGAGGACGCGCGTGCGCGACCTGGTGGAAATCGGTATGGGCCGTACGGCCCGACGCACCTACGAACTCGACGATGTCGACATCGTCCCCTCGCGGCGTACGCGCTCGTCGACGGAGGTGTCGACCGCCTGGCAGCTCGACGCGTACCGGTTCGACGTGCCGATCCTCGCGCACCCCACCGACGCCCTGGTCTCGCCGGAGTTCGCGATCGAGCTGGGTCGGCGGGGCGGACTGGGCGTCATCAACGGTGAAGGGCTGTGGAGTCGGCACGCGAACGTCGAGGCGAAGATCGACGAGTTGGTTGCACTCGCCGAGTCCGAGGTGGACGCGGACGCCCCGGTGGCTCTGCTGCAGAAGCTGCACGCGGCTCCCATCGTGCCGGACCTGCTGGCCGCGGCGGTCGCGCAGGTGCGCGATGCCGGGGTCACGGTGGCGGTTCGGGTCAGCCCGCAGAATGCGCGGGCCCTGACCCCCGCACTGGTGGCCGCGGGCGTCGATCTGCTGGTGGTTCAGGGAACGATCATCTCGGCCGAGCACGTCGGCCGCGGTTCGGATGAGCCGCTGAACCTCAAGACGTTCATCGCGGAGCTGGACGTGCCCGTCGTGGCGGGTGGGGTGAGCGATCATCGCACCGCACTGCACCTGATGCGCACCGGCGCGGCCGGTGTGATCGTCGGGTACGGCTCCGCCGAGGGCGCCACCACCACCAACGAGGTTCTCGGTATCGGGGTGCCCATGGCCACCGCCATCGCGGACGCCGCTGCGGCCCGCCGCGACTACCTCGACGAGACCGGTGGGCGCTACGTCCACGTGATCGCCGACGGCGACATCACCAGCTCGGGTCAGCTGGCCAAGGCCATCGCGTGCGGCGCCGACGCCGCCGTCCTCGGGCCGCCCCTGGCGATCGCGGCGCAGGCTCCCGGTCGCGGGTGGTACTGGCCGTCGGCCGCGGCGCACCCGTCGATGCCGCGGGGGGCGTTCCTGCCCGTCGCGTTCGGGGATCGGCCGTCGCTCGAGCGTGTGCTCAGTGGCCCCTCCGACGATCCGTTCGGCTCGTTGGACCTGGTCGGTGGCCTGCGACGGTCGATGGCGAAGTCGGGTTACTCCGACCTCAAGGAGTTCCAGAAGGTTGGCCTCAACGTTCGGGGCTAGCGGCTACGATCTGCTCCCATGAGCGACTACGACGTCCTGGTCATCGGGTCCGGTTTCGGTGGCTCGACCACCGCATTGCGCCTGGTGGAGAAGGGTTATCGGGTCGGTGTCCTCGAGGCGGGCCAACGCTTCGAGGACGCGGACATGGCCCCCAACTCGTGGCATCTGCGCAAGTTCCTGTGGGCGCCCAAGCTCGGCCTGTACGGCATTCAGCGCGTTCATCTGCTTCGCGACTGCCTGATCCTGGCCGGCGCGGGTGTCGGTGGGGGATCGCTGAACTACGCCAACACCCTCTACAAGCCGCCGGCGCCGTTCTTCCAGGACTCGCAGTGGGCGCACATCACCGACTGGCACGACGAGCTGTCGCCCTTCTACGACCAGGCGCGCCGCATGCTCGGCGTCACGCAGAACCCGCACATGAGCCCCGCCGACACGGTGATGAAGTCCGTCGCCGAGGACATGGGCGTCGGCGAGACGTTCGTGATGACGCCCGTCGGCGTGTTCTTCGGCGAGCCGGGCAAGACCGTGCCGGACCCCTACTTCGGTGGTGTCGGCCCCGACCGCACCGGGTGCATCGAGTGCGGGGAATGCATGACCGGGTGTCGCCACGGCGCCAAGAACACCCTGCTCAAGAACTACCTGGGGTTGGCCGAGCGGGCCGGAGCCGACATCGTGCCGATGACCACCGTCACCGATCTCAGCCAGCGCGCCGACGGGGTGTGGGAGGTGTTCACCGAGCGCACCGGTTCGTGGATTCGTAAAGGCCGCAGAACCTTCACCGCCGACCACGTGGTGCTGGCCGCCGGCACGTGGGGCACCCAGCAGCTGATGCATCACCTGCGTGATTCCGGGCGGCTGCCGGCGGTGTCCGCTCGTATCGGCGAACTCACCCGCACCAATTCCGAGTCCATCGTGGGCGCGGGCATGGTCAAGGTGGACCCCACGCTCGACCTCACGCGCGGAGTCGCCATCACCTCGTCGTTCCATCCCACCCCGGACACCCACATCGAGCCGGTTCGCTACGGCAAGGGGTCCAATGCGATGGCTCTGCTGCAGACGCTGATGGTCGACGGCGGCGGACGGGTACCTCGGTGGTTGCGTTTCCTCGGTATCGCCCTGCGCCATCCGCTGCTGCTGGTGCGGATGCTCAGTGTCAAGCAGTGGAGCGAGCGCTCCATCATCGCGCTCGTGATGCAGAACCTCGACAACTCGATCACCACGTACACCAAGCGCGGGTTCTTCGGCCGCCGCGTCACCTCCCGGCAGGGTCACGGCGAACCGAACCCCACGTGGATCCCGGTCGGCAACGAGGCCACCCGCCGTATCGCGGACAAGATCGGTGGCACTGCCGGCGGCACGTGGGGCGAGGTCTTCGACATCCCCATGACGGCACATTTCCTGGGTGGGTGCGTGATCTCCGACCACCCGTCGCGCGGAGTGGTGGACCCGTACCACCGTGTGCACGGATACCCCACGTTGAGCATCGTCGACGGCTCGGCCGTCTCGGCCAACCTCGGCGTCAATCCCTCGCTCACCATCACCGCCCAGGCCGAGCGGGCCGCGGCCCTGTGGCCGAACAAGGGCGAGGCGGACCTGCGCCCGGCGCAGGGCGAGCCGTACCGCCGACTCGATCCGGTCGCCCCGATTCGGCCGGTCGTGCCGGCCGGTGCACCCGGCGCCCTGCACTTGCCGATCGTGGAGATCCGGTCGTCGTCACCGGTCGCGTGAGGGGCTCTCTAGACTCAGCGGCGTGACCGATCCTGCCCTCGATCCCGCGCCCGTTCTCGTCGTCGACTTCGGTGCCCAGTACGCCCAGTTGATCGCTCGTCGGGTGCGTGAGGCCAGCGTGTACTCGGAGGTGGTTCCGCACACGATGTCGGTGGCCGACATCGCGGCCAAGCGCCCGGCGGCGATCGTGCTCTCCGGCGGGCCTGCCAGCGTGTACGACGCGGGTGCACCGCAGCTCGACCCGGCGCTCTTCGACCTCGATGTCCCGGTCTTCGGCATCTGCTACGGATTCCAGGCCATGGCCGGGGCACTGGGCGGCACGGTCACCGCCACCGGCACGCGGGAGTACGGCCGCACCGAACTCGAGGTCTCCGGTGGATCCCTGCACAACGGCCTGCCGCACCGCCAGCCGGTGTGGATGAGTCACGGCGACGCGGTCACCGCTGCCCCGGACGGATTCGAGGTGGTCGCCTCGAGTCCAGGCGCACCCGTCGCGGCGTTCGAGAATCGGGCGCGACGTCTGGCCGGTGTGCAGTACCACCCGGAGGTGATGCACTCGCCACACGGTCAGCAGGTGCTCACCCGGTTCCTGCGCGAGATAGCCGGGATCGACCCCACCTGGACGGCGGCCAACATCGCCGACGCCCTGATCGAGCAGGTTCGGGTGCAGGTCGGCGACGGTAAGGCCATCTGCGGGTTGTCGGGAGGTGTCGACTCCGCGGTGGCCGCGGCGCTGGTCCAGCGCGCGATCGGCGACCGGCTGACGTGTGTGTTCGTCGATCACGGGTTGCTGCGTGAGGGTGAGCGCGAGCAGGTGCAGCAGGACTTCGTGGCCGCCACCGGGGCGCGCCTGGTCACCGTCGACGCAGTCGGGACGTTCCTGCGTGAGTTGGACGGCGTGTCGGACCCCGAGACCAAGCGCAAGATCATCGGCCGCGAGTTCATCCGGTCGTTCGAAGGCGCGGTGTCGGACCTGCTGGGCGAGAACTCCGCGCACGGCGATGCCGTGGAGTTCCTGGTGCAGGGAACGCTGTATCCCGATGTGGTGGAGTCGGGCGGGGGTTCGGGTACCGCCAACATCAAGAGTCACCACAATGTGGGCGGGTTGCCCGAGGATTTGCAGTTCACTCTGGTCGAGCCGCTTCGGCTGCTGTTCAAGGACGAGGTGCGGGCCGTCGGGCGGCAGTTGGGACTGCCCGAGGAGATCGTGGCGCGACAACCCTTCCCGGGGCCGGGGCTGGCCATCCGCATCGTCGGTGCGGTGACACCGGACCGCCTGGCCACCCTGCGTCAGGCCGACGCCATCGTCCGCGAGGAACTCACCGCCGCGGGGCTCGATGGCCAGATCTGGCAGTGCCCGGTGGTGCTGCTCGCCGATGTTCGGAGCGTCGGCGTGCAGGGCGACGGCCGCACCTACGGCCATCCGATCGTGCT